>CABSNX010000187.1 GCA_902479205.1 uncultured Collinsella sp.
ATCTTGATCTGGCACAGGTACGCGCGCGCTTGGTCGGCGGCTGCATGCATATCGAGGCCGCACCCGCAGATGTCGCCAAGATTGCCGCGCTCGGCGGCACCGCCGTCGATGCCGAGGGCAAGACCCCGCTGCCCGCCGCCATCGAGTCCGCGCTGCGCGAGCTGGGCTGCGACCATATCTCCCCCGAGGTCACCCCCTACATCCACGGCAACATGAACCTTTAAGTTACGCCGTTTTACAAACGGCGTAACCGCTCGGCGCTGCGCGGGCCCCGGGCACGGCAATCTGACGTTCAACTGCACGGGCGCGACCAAAAGGTCAGCGCCCGCTTGTTTCACGTCACCTTGCCGCACCCGGAGCCCGCTCGCTCGCATATGCTCAACCTGGACTGCGTTAACTGACCTGCCAATAAGGGACGGGTTTGTTTTGACAGGTTTTATCTGGGGAAACGCCGAAGCCCCACATTCACAACCGCCGCAGCTCCATATGAGGCAAATGAACCAGCAGCGTTTGCCCCAAAATCTTGAGTATTTGTTCGACAGAACGGCCCCTGCCGGCTCCTGCTAGACTGGTAAATTCCCAACCGTCCATCCAGGAGCCTCAATGTCGCGCAAGCCCGCCTACAAGCAAGTACTTTCCATCGGCACCGCCCTGGTGTTGGGGTTTGCGCTGTTTACGGGATCGCTCGACGGAGCTCCCAAGTTGCTGTCGCCGCAAAGCGATGAGCAGGCGGTAGCTCTGGCCGAGAAACAAAACGAAAGTCCCAGCCGCACCGACGACGAGGCGGACCTGGTCGCTCGGCTCGAATCGGGAACGGCGAGCTCCTCGGACCCTCAAAACGGCCAGGACCCTGGCGATGGCTCCGATTCCACCGCAACCGACACCGGCGACGGCGCTTCCGCGGACAGCGCCGCCACCCCCATCGACGAGGTCGAAAACCCCGACCTCAACCGCGCCCGCGGTGTTTATCTCAGCAGCATTCCCGACTACGCCGGCAACCCCTACGTTGCCCTTCGCGCCGACAGCACGCACCCGCTCGGCACGCCGTCATTCACACTCGATGAATACGATCGCGCTACAGAAGAGGGCTGCTTTAAGAAATTCTCCAAGCTCGACAGCCTGGGTCGCACTCGCAAGGCGCTCGCCTGCGTAGGCCCCGAGTCGCTCGGACAGGGAAAGCGCGGCGATATCTCGCGCATCCATCCTGCCGGTTGGCACCAGCAGCGCTACGACTTTATTCCGGGCCAGAGCCTCTACAACCGCTGCCACCTTATCGCCTGGTCGCTCTGCGGCGAAAACGCCAACCGCAAAAATCTCCTCACCGGCACGCGCTATCTCAACGAAACGGGCATGCTGCCGTTTGAGGAGCAGATTCTCAACTATATTCGCGATACGGGCAACCATGTGCTCTACCGCGTCACGCCCATGTATAACGAAGAGGAACTTGTCTGCCGTGGCGTGCGCCTTGAGGCGCAATCGGTCGAGGACCACGGCAAGACCCTCTGCTTCCACGTATATTGCTACAACCTGCAGCCGCACGTGCAGATCGACTACGCCACCGGCCGCAATCAGGCCTCGGGAGACTAGGACCGACCAAGCTGCCCCAAAGCCTAAAATGATCCGTTTTCCTCCGTCCCCAAGGAATCAAAAAGAGCCGCCCCGGTTACCCAGGGCGGCCCTTTCGTCAGCACCTACATTGCAGACAAAATCACACTCTACTTGGCGCGACCCTCCTCATAGCGCTCGACCAGCTTGGCCTGAACGTCATAGGGAACCTGCTCGTAGCCAGCGGGCTTCATGGTAAAGTCACCCGTGCCGCGCGTGATAGAGCGCAGGCGCGTCGAGTAATCCGCCAGCTCTGCCAGCGGCGCCTGGGCAATGACCACGGTGTCTCCGCGCTCATCGGTCTCCATGCCCGTCACGCGACCGCGCGAGGCCGAGATGTCGCCCATCACGGCGCCGGCGTAGCTCTCGGGGATAGTCACCGTGATTTCCTCGATGGGCTCCAGCACCACCGGGTCGGCATCGGCGCATGCCTTGCGCAGGCCGATGCGAGCCGCCGCGCGAAATGCCATCTCGTTGGAGTCGACGCTGTGATACGAGCCGTCGTACACAGCCACGCGAATGCCCGTGAGCGGATAGCCGGCAATAATACCGTCCTTCATGGTCTCCTGGACGCCCTTGTCCACGGCGGGGATGAGCGAGCGCGGGATGCGGCCACCCACGACCTCGTCTACAAACTCATAGCCATCGCTCGTGCCGTCGGGTCCAATGAGTGGCTCCACGCGCAGCCAGCAGTCGCCGTACTGACCGGCACCGCCAGTCTGCTTCTTGTGGCGGCCCTGGGCACTCGCCGTGCGGCGGATGGTCTCGCGATACGGAATGCGGATCGGCACGCTTTTTGCCACGACCTTGGTGCGATCCTCCAAACGGTTGAGCAGCACCGAAACCTGCGCCTCACCAACGGCGGAGATAATGGTCTGACCAGTCTCCTCGTCGCGGTCGATGCTCATGGTCGGATCGGCCTTGCAGGCCTTCTCGATAAACGTGTAGAGCTTCTCTTCGTCGCCGCGATTCTCGGCCTCGATGGCAATGCGGTACTGCGAGTTGGGGAACTTAAACGCCGCAGCCTCGACCTTACCGGTAATGGAAAGCGTATCGCCCGTTTCGGCAGCCAGCTTGGGCGCCACGATGATGTCACCGGCATAGGCATGACCGACCTCGGTCATGTCGCGGCCGCACATCACATACAGGTGAGCCAGACGATCGCTCTTGCGGGTACGCGCGTTGATCAGCTCAAGACCCGGCTCAAGCGTGCCCGTCAGCACCTTGATAAAGCTGATGCGGCCCTGCTGCGGATCGGCCAGCGTCTTAAACACAAAGGCCACCGGACGGTCATCGTCGCTCGAAATCTTGAGCGAATCACCGTCGATGAGCGGCATCTCGCCGTAGTCCGTCGGCGCCGGGAAGTACGTGGCGATGTCGTCCATCAGCGAGTTGACGCCCTGCTCCTTAATGCAATCGCCCGCAAAGACCGGCACAAAGATGCGCTCGGCAATCGCCTTCGACAGCAAGCCCTCAAGCTCCTCCTGCGTCAGCGTCTCCTCGCCTTCCAAGTACTTCATCATCAGTTCGTCGTCAGCCTCGGCCACCAGCTCGCACAGATGGTCATGGGCCTCCTCGGCCTGGGCACGATACTCCTCGGGAATCTCCGACTCAACGGCTTCGGTGCCGTTGCAATGGCGCGCCTTCATGCGCACCAGGTCGATGATGCCGTCAAAGTCCTCGCCCTCGCCCCAGGGAAGGGTCACGGCGCCCAGGCGCGTGCCAAAGCGCTCCTGCAGCAGGTCCATCGTGGTCGCAAAGCTGGCCTCGGAGCGCGACAGGCGGTTTACGAACACCGCACGCGCCAGGCGCAGGTCCTCGGCGGCATACCAGAGCTTAACCGTCGTAGGCTGCGGGCCGGCCTCGGCGTCGACCACAAACAGAGCCGTCTCGCAGACGCTCATCGCGGCAAAGGCGTCGCCGATAAAATCGGGGTAACACGGGGCATCGAGCACATTGATGCGCGCGCCCTTCCAGTCGATCGGCGCGATGGTCGTCGAGATGGAGAATGAACGCTTAACCTCTTCGGGGTCATAGTCGAGCGTGGGCTTGGTGCCGTCGTGGCCACCCAGGCGGGCGGTCTTGCCGGAAAGGTGGAGCATGGCCTCGGCGAGTGAAGTCTTGCCCACCCCGCCTTGGCCTACGAGCACCACGTTCCTTACGTTGCCGGTCTTGGGAGCACCCATGATGACCTCCTTGCAGGG
>CABSNX010000188.1 GCA_902479205.1 uncultured Collinsella sp.
GCGCCCACACCCACCTTAGACGCGAGGTCCTCGCAGAATTCGAGGTCGCTGTCATAGCCAAACTCAGAGATGTCCATCATGACGTAGTAGGCGCCCTGCGGCACGTTATGCTCAAGACCGATGTTATCGAGTCCCTGACAGAACAGGTCGCGCTTGGCGGTGTAGAGGTCGAGGACCTCATCGTAATAGCTATCGTCGAAGTTAAGGGCGGTAACGACGGCTTCCTGCAGGGGGGCGGCGGCACCCACGGTGAGGAAGTCGTGGACCTTCTTGATGCGCTCGGTAATCTCGGCCGGGGCGATGGTGTAGCCCAGACGCCAACCGGTGATGGAGTAGGTCTTGGACAGCGAGCTGCAGCTGATGGTGCGCTCGAACATGCCGGGCAGCGTGGCCATATAGACATGCTCGTGGGGCGCATAGACGATGTGCTCGTATACCTCGTCGGTGATGCAGTAGGCGTCGTACTTTTTGCACAGGTCGGCGATAAAATTGAGCTCCTCACGCGTAAAGACCTTGCCGCAGGGGTTGGAAGGGTTGCACAGGACAATGGCCTTGGGGTCGTTGTCGCGGAAGGCCGCCTCGAGGACCTCGCGATCGAAGTCGAACGTGGGCGGGTTGAGCGGCACATAGATGGGCTCGGCACCCGAAAGAATCGTGTCGGCGCCGTAGTTCTCGTAGAACGGCGAGAAGATAACGACCTTGTCTCCGGGGTTCGTGACCGTCATCATGGCGGCCATCATGGCCTCGGTGGAGCCGCATGTGACTACGATGTTCTTGTTGGGGTTGATCGGCATGCCCATAAAGTGCTCCTGCTTGGCCGCGAGCGCCTCTCGCATGGCCTGGGAGCCCCAAGTGATGGAGTACTGGTGATAGAGCGGCTTGGGGTCGGTCGCGATGGTGCTGAGGCTCTCGAGCAGCTGTGCCGGAGGATCGAAGTCAGGGAAGCCCTGCGAGAGGTTGACGGCACCGTACTTATTGGAGATGCGCGTCATGCGGCGGATGACCGAATCGGTAAACGTTGCCGTGCGATTGGAGAGTTCTTTCATGCTTGTCCTTTCGAGCATTTGCAGTGGGGCAAGTTTACTCCTATGAAACCGGTGGGAATTGCTCGAAACGCGCTCGAAAAACTCTTTTCAAAATTCTTGAAAATTGGGGCTTGCATCGCGTGGCGTTCCTTGCAATAATAGTCGAGCGCGAAGCGCACAGGACACGGTGGGTGTAGCTCAGTTGGCTAGAGCGACGGGTTGTGGTCCCGTAGGTCGAGGGTTCGAGTCCCTTTACCCACCCCAGTTCTTGCTTCGTGTTGATATCGGGTCGTTAGCTCAGTTGGTAGAGCAGGGGACTCTTAATCCCAAGGTCCAGGGTTCGACCCCCTGACGGCCCACCCAAAGATTGTAAAAGCGACTGGCTTCGGCTGGTCGCTTATTTGTTAACCGTACATGGGGTCGAACCCGTAAGGGCGCGGAGCTGAGAAAACGCGTAAGCGTTTGCCAGCGCAGCGCGCAAGGCGCAAAGCGCCGCAGCGGCCGCCTGCGCAGCAGGCTGACCCCCTGACGGCCCACCAAAACATGTAAAAGCGACTGGCTTCGGCTGGTCGCTTTTTTGTTAACCGTACACTGGGTCGAACCCGAAAGGGCGCGGAGCTGAGTAATCTGCACCGTGATTCCCTTAGAGAAAACAAGGCTCAAGCCCCGTAAGCGTGTTCTCCTTGGGGGAATCCTGCCTACGGGGCTCGATGTATGTTGAGAAGTTGTGATCGAACTCAAAGTGAGAATCGATTTAGTCCGCTCGATAGTGCGAACCTAGGCTTTCGGTTCGTTTGTGCATGGCTTTGACCATCTCCATTGCCAGTTGAATTTGCGACTGTAGGCGGGCGAAGGCTGCGATTTCGCTGTCATTGGCGTGTGGCTTATGCAGCGACGTCGCCTCGTCTTGTAGGCTTTTAAGCTCTTGAAGCGCCTCTGATAGGCCTGATTCGGTCCTGTTGATCATGCAGTAGGCACTCATTGTGTGTCTGAGACTGCGGGTCAGGCGCTCGGCGTCTGCTGTATCAATGCCATGCTGGGGGAGGGAGGTATCCATCGGAGCGGCCGCCTCGGGAGCGTCCAGCGCTGCTCGAGCCGCTGATGCGCCCGCAATGCGCCCGAATACGATGCCATTGGCGCTCGACAGCCCTCCGATGCGGTCGGCGCCGTGCATGCCGCCTGTTGCCTCGCCACAGGCGTAGAGGCCCTCAACGCCCGTGTACGCGGTCCTGTCGATCTTGATGCCGCCGTTGGCCGCGTGGGCATACATCTCCACACGCATCTCGTCGCTCGGAGCGATACCATGCTCGTCTTGTAGCCAAGTGGCAAATGTCTGCACGAACTCGGGGACATTCTCTCGCGGGAAGTCGTAGTGGAGCGCCAGACCTTCGGCACCCGCTTGATCGACAGCAAGATCGATGGCGCGGGAAGCTAAGCGCGAAGTGAAGGGGCCATATCCTGAGCGTTGCTCAAGCAGATCGTCTAACTTTTCGTTGGCAATGTCGACCGGTTGGTCAAACGTGACGTAGCGCCAGGTCTTTTCGTTAAAGACCAGGTTGCGCTTAGGTTCAATGAAACCGGGCATCATCTGCATGAACTCTATATTAGTAAGCGATGCACCGTGCGCCAGCGCGATGGCCTGCGAGGAGCTGAGTACATCGGCCGAAGTGAGGCTGCGTTCGAACAGACCGCCCGTGCCGCCCGCAGCGATGACGGTGGCCTTTGCTGTAAAGGTCACGATGCGCTCGTCTGTTTGGTTGTAGAGCACGGCGCCGGTAATCTTTCCGGTTGTGCTTTCAACAAGGTCTATAAGCTCGTGTCGTGGGAGCAGACGAATGCCAAGAGACTTGATCTGGGCCGCACACGCGTCTTCAAGAGGCTTGCGGGTGAGGCCGCGCCAATTGCGCGTCTTATGGTCAAAACAGGGGATAAATTGCTTTTGCTGGGCGCTCTCGGCGCTTTGCGGGCGCTGGAGTTCTACGCCCAGATCCTGTTCGAGCCAGTCAATCGCTTGTGGAATGCCGTGGATGAACGTCTGGACGAGTTCGGGGTCGGCAACGCCGCCGCCGACGGTTTGGATGGTGTCGATAAGGTCCTGCTCGTCGTCTTCGTTAACGGGTCCGATTAGTCCCAGGCCCCAGGTGCCCGGGAAGAAGCTCGATCCGCTCATGGTCTTGCCGGCGCTTGCGATGGCAACGGTTGCACCCGTGCGTGCCGCTTCGATGGCGGCGCAAAGGCCCGCAATGCCAGATCCAATTACCAGTACATCAGTTGATTCCATGGGATTCCTTTCTCGTCCGCGCATTGTCGCATGGGAGATTGGCAAAGGTATCGCAAAGATGGGATAAATCGGCAAAGGGCGAATATGGCACGTGGACGTTAGGGGCGCTTGGCTGCTCCTTCTCCTCACACTTCATGTTCCATCAGAACTGATATATCGGCTCTCGAACGCTTTGTGGCGACAAAAAAGAGCCGCTACCCGGGTGGGTAGCGGCTCTAAAGCTCAACTATATGAGCATCGCGCGGGCGCGATTAGGCCTTGAGGGCCTCCTCGACGGCGACAGCGCAGGCGACGGTGGCACCGACCATGGGGTTGTTGCCCATGCCGATGAGACCCATCATGTCGACGTGCGCAGGCACGGAGGAAGAACCGGCGAACTGGGCGTCGGAGTGCATACGGCCCATGGTGTCGGTCATGCCGTAAGAGGCAGGGCCGGCGCCCATGTTGTCCTGTCTCTTATACACATCTCCGAGCCCACGAGACCGATCAG
>CABSNX010000189.1 GCA_902479205.1 uncultured Collinsella sp.
CGATTACCTCGAGGAGCATCCCAAGCCCGCTCGCGAGATCGTCAAGAAGGCGCAACAGGCCTGCAAGGCGCGCAATGCCGCCCGCAAGGCGCGCGAGGCGACTCGCCGCAAGAGCCTGCTCGAGACGGCGTCCCTGCCCGGTAAGCTCGCCGACTGCTCGGTGCGCGATGCCGAGCTGACCGAGCTCTTCATCGTAGAGGGCGACTCGGCAGGCGGTTCGGCCAAGGACGGCCGTCGCCGAGACATCCAGGCGATTTTGCCCCTGCGCGGCAAGATTTTGAACGTCGAACGCGTTGGTGACCATCGCGCGTTCTCGAGTGACACCATCCAGTCGCTGATTACCGCGATCGGTTGCGGCGTCACGACGAGTGCCGGCGACGGCGGCGACTTCGATATCACCAAGGCGCGCTACCACAAGATCATCATCATGACCGATGCAGACGTCGACGGTGCGCATATCCGCATCCTGCTACTGACGTTCTTCTACAAGTACATGCGTCCGCTGATCGATGCCGGCTACGTCTATGTTGCCTGCCCGCCCATCTTTGGCATTAAGGTGCGCAACAAGATTCACTACGTGTATCCCAACGGCCGCCAGCCCGAAGACGAGATCCTGCGCGACACCATCCAGAGTCTGGGCCTGAACCCCGACGATAACGACGAGGACGGCAAGGCCAAAGACGGCAAGATCACCAAAAAGCGCAAGGGCTATACCGTCCAGCGCTACAAGGGCCTGGGCGAGATGGACCCCAAGCAGCTCGCCTCGACGACGATGGACCCCAAGACCCGCATCCTGCAGCGTGTGTCGATTGAGGACGCCGTGGTGGCGGACCGCGCCGTGCGCGAGCTGATGGGTTCCGAGGTCGGCTATCGCCGCGAGTACATCGAGAAGCATGCACATGATGCACGATTCCTTGACGCTTAAGAGGAGGTAACGTGGCAGACGATATCAACAATAACGAGGGTATGGACGAGGCCGGCGATGCCGGTATGCCCGATGATCTGAAGCGCCTGCTTGCCCGTGCTGAGCAGGGCGAGGACGGCGATCCGGACGCCTATAACCCCGATGCCGATGATGATGAGGAAGAAGACGACGACGCCGAGCTCGAGGAGAGCTTTGGCGAAGTCGATCGCGGCGCCTCGGCCGGCGAGGATATCAACGGCGGCCAGCTCCAGATTTCGGAGTTCGGTCGCGAGATGAAGCAGTCGTTCATCGAGTATTCGATGTCGGTTATCACGGCGCGCGCCCTGCCGGACGTGCGCGACGGCTTAAAGCCGGTGCACCGCCGCATCCTGTACGCGATGAACGAGAGCGGCATCTACCCCAACCGACCGCACAAGAAGTCGGCCTGGACGGTCGGCGAAGTTATCGGTAAGTACCACCCGCACGGCGATTACGCGGTCTATGAGGCCATGGTCCGCCTGGCGCAGTGGTTCTCCATGCGCACGCCGCTCATCGACGGTCACGGCAACTTCGGCAACATCGACGGCGACGGCGCGGCGGCCATGCGTTACACCGAGAGCCGCCTGGCAAAGCCCGCCATGGAACTGCTGCGCGACCTGCAGAAGGATACCGTCGACTGGCAGCCCAACTACGACGAATCGCTTGCCGAGCCCGTGGCGCTGCCTGCGCGCTTCCCCAACCTGCTGGTCAACGGCAGCCAGGGCATCGCCGTCGGCATGGCCACCAACATCGCCCCGCATAACCTCACCGAGGCGATCGAGGCCACCTGCTACCTGATCGACAACCCCGACGCCACCGTTGACGAGCTCATGCAGATCATGCCAGGTCCGGACTTCCCCACCGGCGCCATCATCATGGGCAGCGCCGGCATTAAGCAGAGCTACGAGACCGGCCGCGGCTCCATTACCGTGCGTGCTAAGGCACATGTGGAGTCCACCAAGACCGGCCGCAACCGCCTGGTCTTTACCGAGATTCCCTACATGGTCAACAAGGGCACCCTGCAGGAGAAGATCGCCCAGCTCGTCAATGACAAACGCATCGAGGGCATCTCGGATATGCGCGATGAGTCCAACCAGAAGGGCATCCGTCTGGTCATCGAGCTCAAGAAGGGCGTCATTCCGCAGGTCGTGCTCAACAACCTGTATAAGTACACCTCGCTGCAGACGACCTTTGGCGCCAACAACCTGGCACTCGTCAACGGCGTTCCCAAATGCCTGAGCCTGCGCGAGATGCTGCAGCACTACATCGACCACCAGGTCGACGTCGTCACCCGCCGCACCCGCTTCGACCTTAAGAAAGCCCAGGCCCGCGCTCATATCCTCGAGGGTTACCTGATGGCCCTTGACCATATCGACGAGGTCATTAGCATCATCCGCTCCTCGCAGACCGACTCCGAGGCCAGCAGCCGCCTGATCGAGCGCTTTGGCTTTACGCCCGAGCAGACCACGGCCATCCTCGAGATGAAGCTGCGCCGCCTGACCGGCCTGGAGCGCGACAAGATCCAAGAAGAGTTGGACGGCCTGCGCCGCGCCATCGCCTACTACGAGGACCTGCTGGCGCACGAGGAGAAGATCCTGGGCGTCATCAAGGAAGAGATGCGCGAGATCTCCAAGAAGTTTGGCGACAAGCGCCGCACCGAGATCAGCCAGGTTGAGAAGGACCTGGATGTCGAGGACCTCATCGCCGACGAGGATATGGTCGTGACCATCACCCACACCGGCTACGTTAAGCGTATCCCGGTGGCTGCCTACCGTGCCCAGAAGCGCGGTGGCAAGGGCGTGTCGGGCGTCAACCTCAAAGAGGATGACGTTATCGATGAGATGTTCATCGCGTCCACGCACGAGTACGTGCTGTTCTTCTCGAGCAAGGGCAAGGTCTATCGTCTGAAGGTGCACGAGCTGCCGGTGGGTACGCGCCAGGCGCGCGGTACCGCGATCGTCAACCTGCTGCCCTTCGAGGAGGGCGAGAAGATCGCGAGCGTCATCAGCTGCCGCGAGTTCCCGGCCGACGAGTACCTGATGTTTGCCACAAAGAGCGGCATGGTCAAGAAGACCGTGATGAGCGCATATGACCGCAGCCGTCGCGACGGCCTGATCGCTATCAACCTGCGTGACGACGACGCGCTGCTGAATGTGCGCCGCGTGCGCGAGGGCGACAAGATTATCCTGGCCACCACCGCAGGCAAGGCGATCATGTTCTCCGAGGAGCAGGTGCGCGCCACCGGCCGCGATACCAGCGGCGTTCGCGGTATCGGTATGAAGGACGGCGTGAGCGTTCTGGGCATGGAAGTCACTAACGGCAACGGTGATCTGTTCGTCATCACCGAGCGCGGCTACGGCAAGCGCACGCCGGTCGCGGACTACCCGGAGCAGAATCGCGGCGGCCAGGGCGTCTACACCATTCAAATGACCGAGCGCAAGGGCAACCTCGCGGCAATGAAGACGGTGGGCCCGCAGCACGAGCTGTTCATCGTGACGGAGGGTGCGACGGTCATTCGCGTCAAGACCGACGAGATCAGCCAGACCGGCCGCGCCACCCAGGGTGTCAAGATGATGACCGTCGACGACAACGACCGCATATGCGCCGTGGCCCGCATGACAGCCGCCAAAGAGAAGCCCGAAGGCGAAGCCACAGAAAACGGCTCCGCCCCCGAAGAAACCCCTGTCGATCTAGGCGACGGCAACGACATGCCGGAAGATCTCCTCGACGAGTAAGAGGCCCTAACTGGTAGAAAATATCAGACCCCATATATCGGCGGTCGGCGCACTGCGCGCCGACCGCTTTTTTGAAAACCTTGGGAC
>CABSNX010000190.1 GCA_902479205.1 uncultured Collinsella sp.
GAGATGTGTATAAGAGACAGGCTCGAGAGCATGGGCTGGAAGGTCGACTACGTGATCACCCACACCTGCTCTACGCGCATGCTTTCGCCCACGCTTTATCCGGCACCCGGCTGGAATTGCCCCGCCATTGATCGGCTTACGGCATTTTTCGATGAGCTGGAAGATCGCTTGGACTTCAAGCGCTGGTACTACGGCCATTTTCATCGCGACGCCAACCCGGCCGAGCGCCATACCGTGCTCTACGACTGTATCGTTCGTCTGGGCGACGAACTCCAGCCCTGGGATGTTGCGTAGAGGCGGGGTGGCTGGCTACTTGACCGTTACAGTGATGTTTTCCCGATGCGTACGGATAACATCCCAGCTAAAGTGCTCGGCCAGCTGCTCGGTAGAGCGCGGCGTGGTGTCCGGCGCGATGCCTGTTTGCCCGGCGAGCCATCCCAACAGTGCCTCGGGTGTGCCAAAGCGGGTGCGGAGCTCGCCCAGGTCCAGATCGCGATCGCGCTTGGAAAGGCGGCGGCCGTCCGGCGACATGAGCAGCGGAATATGCGCGTAGTGCGGCGTGGGAAGTCCCAGCAGATGCTGCAGGTAGATTTGGCGCGGCGTGGAGCCCAGCAGGTCGCATCCGCGCACGACCTCGGTAACACCCATGGCGGCGTCGTCGACCACCACGGCCAGCTGGTAGGCAAACACGCCGTCGCTGCGGCGCACCAAAAAGTCGCCGCATTCGGTGGCGAGTGCCTCGCATTGGGCCCCGTACGTGCGGTCCACGAATTCGACCACATCGTCTGCGAGGTCGTCGACGGCGGGCACGCGCAGGCGCGTGGCCGGGGCGCGCAGGGCACTGCGGCGGGCGACCTCTTCGGCCGAAAGGCCTCGGCAGGCGCCGCGGTAGATGGGCGTGCCGTCGCTGGCGTGCGGCGCGCTCGCGGCGTGGAGCTCGGCGCGCGTGCAAAAACAGGGGTAGGTGAGGCCAGCGCCCTGCAGCTGGCGCAAGGCGCTCTCGTACAGGTCGAGGCGATCGTGCTGGTAGTAGGGGCCTTCGTCCCACTCAAGCCCTAGCCAGGCCAGGTCGTCAATCAGTTGAGCGGCAAGTTCCGGGCGCTTACAGCGATCGTCCAGGTCCTCGATGCGCAACACAATGCTGCCGCCTTGGCTGCGGGCCGAAAGCCACGAGCAGAGGCAGCTGAACACGTTGCCCAGGTGCATGCGGCCCGATGGCGACGGGGCAAAGCGCCCCACGACGGGCGCGGGAACGGAGGCGGGCTGCGTCGTTGGCGCATCCGCGGCGGGCGTTGCTATGTTGCGTGTTTTGATATCCATGCGGACGAGTATAGCGCGGGGCGCGATGGGGAGGCGTCACTGTGGTCCGCAAGTTGTCGAGGCCCCGCATTGCGTATGGCGGGCTGCAGACTCGGTGCTTTAATTCCTGTCCGTCAACTTGGCACCTTAGACAACAGAAACCCCGGCAGCTCTTCGCAACTGCCGGGGTTTCCGCGGAAAAGGGGGACATGATCCTCGAGCGAACGGCAAAGGGGCAAACCGTTTTCGCTCAACTGCTTTATGCCCCTCGACTGGTGGCTCAATCAGCGCATGCCGAGCCCACACAAAGCCGCTACACCTGTGACGGAGCTGTGAAGTGGTATCTATTGCTGGCGCAGGACTCGGCCAAAGAGCGTCCCAAACGACAAATTTGTTGCAGTCCGTCGGTTCAACCCAATGATCCGTTTTCCTCCGTCCCCAATAGATCGTTTTCCAAGTGTCGGGGTGCGGGCGTGACTTTCATCCCGTTTGGCACTCCGGTCGCCTAGATGTTCGTCATGTGTGCCCGCAAACGTGGGACAATGGCGATGTTGGTTTTACAGACAAAGGATGTGCCTATGAACGCCCCCGTTGCCAATACTTGTCGGCAGCGCTGCCTGTTTGCGCGATTCGCTTCCGTCTGCGTGCTCGTCGCGCTCGCGTTGTTGCTGCTGCCTGTCGCCGCGCACGCCGACGGCTACTCCATGACCCAAACCTATATCGGCGCCACGGTCGAGGCCGACGGCTCGCTGACCGTTGTCGAGGGGCGCCAGTTTGATTTCGATGACGACATCAACGGCGTGTTTTGGGAGATCAATACGGGCACCAACCAGCAGGGCGGTACGGCGGGTGTCGATGTGCTGAGCGTCGAGGAGGAGGACACCGCGTTCAACAAAGTCGATAGCGCGAACAAGGGTGACTCTGGCGTCTATACGATCGAGCAGACTGGTGACGGCGTAAAGATCAAGGTTTTCAGCCCCCACGAGAGCGGCGATAGCGCGATCTATTACGTGAGCTACACCATGACCGGTGCGGTTATGAACTGGGCCGATACCGCCGAGCTCTATTGGAAATTCGTGGGCGACGGCTGGTCCGCGGATTCCGATGACGTCGAGATGGAAGTGTACTTCGCAAATGCCGCTGCCGGGACGGCGGCCGTCAAGGGCGATAACTTCCGCGCATGGGGGCACGGCCCGCTGACGGGCGACGTATCGCTCGATGTGGATGAACCCATGGTCACCTATACCATTCCCTGCGTGCATCAGGGCGAATTTGCCGAGGCGCGCATCGCCTTCCCCAGCGACTGGGTGCCGCAGCTTGCCGCCTCGGGCGAAGAGCGCATGTCAACGATCCTGAGCGAAGAGAAGGAATGGGCCGACGAAGCTAACGCCCGCCGCGCTCACGCTCGCATGATTGCCAATGTACTTGCCGTACTAAGTGTTGTCGCGGCGGTGGCCTTTACCGGCACAATCGTTGTGCTCAAGTTGCGCAAGCGCAAGCCCAAACCGCTTTTCCAGGACGAGTATTTCCGCGATGTGCCTTCGGCCGACCATCCCGCCGTGCTTTCGGCCCTCATGAGCTGGAACGAGGTGCCCGATCAGGCATATATCGCCACGCTCATGAAGCTCACTGACGACCGTGTGATCAAGCTGGAGCAGGCAACCGTGACCAAGGCCAAGAAAGGCCTGTTGGGGCGTGAAAAAGAAGAGCAGACGTATCGCGTGACGGTGAGTGATGCGGGCTGGAAGTCGGCCAAGGGCATTGACCGCATGGTGCTCAAGGTCTTCTTTGCCGGTGCTAAGCCCGACGAGAACGGCGACCGCTCGCGCACGTTTGACGAGCTGCAGCACTACGTCAAGCAGCACGCTACACCCGTGGGCGACAAGCTCGAGGACTATCAGAACACCGTTAAGGGCAAGCTGGCCGATAGCGAGTACGTTGCCTCGGACGGCATTGTCGCAATGGTGTTTTGCCTGGTTCTCGGTATTCTGATCGCCTGTGTTCCCGCGGGATCCATCTTCTTTACCGACGGCGCGCAGGCGAACATTGTCGCCGCGGTTATCTCGGTGCCGATTGTGCTGGTGGGTATTGGCGTGGGCCTTACGTTCCGCCGCTTTACGCCGGAGGGCGCCGAGGTGGCGGCTCGCTGCAAGGCGCTTAAGCATTGGCTCGAGGACTTCACGCGTCTAAAGGAAGCCGTCCCCGGCGATCTGGTTCTGTGGAATAAACTTCTGGTGATGGGTGCGGCGCTGGGCGTTTCGAAGGAAGTTCTGCGTCAGCTTGCCGAGGCTGTTCCTCCTGAGGTGCGCGAGGCCGACGGTTTCTACGACAATTACCCCTGCTACTGGTGGTACTACCATCACTACGGAAACCAGTCCCCGCTCGATTCGTTCGATGACGTGTATCACGAGAGCATCCGTGAGCTGGCTTCGAGTTCCGACTGTCTCTTATAC
>CABSNX010000191.1 GCA_902479205.1 uncultured Collinsella sp.
CTACACAAGGCTATTCGTCGGCAGCGTCAGATGTGTATAAGAGACAGATCGTGCAGAGGGTGCTTAGGCGTTTCATGGTGTCTCCTTGCCGTAGAGATTCTGGAAGATTGTGCGGTCTATGCGTGAATACGGCTTATCTGTTTCAGAATGTCCCTTACGAGAATTCTGACCGATGTGCGTCCAGGGATGGAATGCCCATAGGGCCCGATTTGGCCGGTGCGCTGGGACGCATGGCCCGTTTTGGGGCTTTTGGGGAGCACCGCACAGGAGTCCTCGTCTAATTGTCCTATTCTTGTGGAGAAGCTGTGGGCGCGCTGACCTGCGAATTTCTTTGACGCTTGCACGTTTTCGCAGGTATTGGTATAGTTTGCTTGCAAATGAAGTTGAAATTGAAAGAAGTGGGGTTTCGGCCCCGCTTCTTTTTTGTATGGATGGAGGTGCCGCAATGGTCAAGACCAAGACCGAGCAGGCGATCATCGACGCGCTCGAGGCCGTCGCTCCCCAGCACGATGTCGATATTGTCGACGTTGAGCTCGTGGGCGCTACCAAGGCCCCCTGCGTGCGTGTGCGTATCGAGGGTGCCGAGGGTCAGAGCCTGTCGCTCAACGACGTCACGGCCAATACCAAGTGGGTCGGCGACGTAATCGAGGAGCTCGACCCCATTTCTTCGAGCTATACGCTCGAGGTGTCGAGCCCGGGTATGGCGCGCCCGCTGCGCCGTCCGCGCGACTTTGCCCGCTTTGTGGGCGCGGACTGCGAGCTCACCTCCACCGCCACCGAGGGCCGTCGCAAGTACTCCGGCAAGATTGCCGCCGCGACCGAGACGAACGTGACCCTCGAGCTTGAAGACGGCGAGTCCGTCACCCTCGATTTCTCTGATGTTAAAAAGTGCAAGTTGAAGCCCACCTATGACTTCAAGCCCGCGAAGGAAGGAAACTAACATGGCAGCATCCGACATGATGTCCGCCCTGATGGAGCTTTGCCAGGAGAGGCACATCGACCAGCTCTACCTGATCGACCGCCTGGAGCAGTCGCTCGCCAAGAGCTACGCCGAGATCTTGCATCTTGACTGGGGCGCTAAGGTGACCATCGACCGCACCACCGGCAAGATTTACGTCTACCGCCTGGAGCCGATCGACGATTCCATGGACGAGGAGGGCAACTTCACCGAGTTCGAGGAGATCGACGTCACCCCCAAGAACACGAGCCGCATCGCCGCCCAGCACGCCAAGGCCGAGATCAACGCCATCGTGCGCAACTCCGCCCGCGAGCAGATCTACGAGGAGTTCTCCGGCCGTATCGGTGACCTCATCAGCGGTACCGTGCTGCAGTCCACGCCCGACTTCACGATCGTCAAGATCCGCGATGGCGTCGAGGCCGAGCTGCCGCATTTTGACCAGCGTCGTTACGAGAACGAGCGCAACGAGCGTCCGATGGGCGAGCGCTATCTGCACAACCAGCACATCAAGGCTGTGATCATCGACGTCCGCGACCCCAACTCCAACCTGCAGCCGGTTCGCGGCGAGCACAGCCGTCCGCCGATCGTCATCTCCCGCACCCATCCCGAGCTCATGCGTCGTCTGTTTGAGCAGGAGGTTCCCGAGATCTATGAGGGCACCGTCCAGATCAAGTCGATCGCCCGCGAGCCCGGCCAGCGCTCCAAGGTCGCCGTCCACTCGCTCGACGATCGCCTGGATCCCGTGGGCGCCTGCGTCGGCCCCAAGGGCAGCCGTGTTCGCGCCGTCGTGGGCGAGCTTCGCGGCGAGCGCGTCGACGTCATCCTGTGGGATGCCGATCCGGCCGTCTACGTCGCCAACGCCCTGTCGCCCGCCAAGGTCACCCGCGTCCTCATCGACGAGGAGAAGGCCTACGCCGGCGTTATCGTGCCCGACGACCAGCTTTCGCTCGCCATCGGCAAGGAGGGCCAGAACGCCCGTCTCGCCGCTCGCCTGACCGGCTGGCACATCGACATTAAGTCTGAGACCCTTGCCGCCGACATCCTCAAGAACGTCCCCGTTCACGAGGAGCCCGCTGCCGACCTGATCGGTGACGAGGAGGACGACGACGTCCGTCGCTGCGAGTACGTGTCCGAGGACGGCGTCCAGTGCCGCAACCAGGCCCGTCCGGGCTCCCGTTTCTGCGGTGTCCACGACACCGACGCCTTCGATGATGCGGAGGACCTGATCTAGCGCGCGGTCGCGCCGGACAGGTTCCGGCGCATCTCCCACGCTCGTTCAGTCTCTAGGCACCAAGGTGCCAGAAAGGGTAGGTGAAGTCATATGGCAAAAGTCCGTGTGTCCACCCTGGCCAAAGAGTTCGGCATGACCTCTAAGGAACTGATGGGTCATCTCGCCGATATGAAGATTCCCGCTAAGTCCGCCTCCTCCGCCCTGGAGGACGCCTACGTCGCCATGGTCCGCAAGCAGCTCGCCCCGGTGATCGAGGCCCGCGCCCAGGAAGTCGAGGCCGCCAAGCAGGCCGAGGAGCAGGCCGCTGCCGCCGAGGAGGCAGCGCGCGCTGCCGAGGCCGAGCGCGAGCGCATCGCTGCCGAGAAGGCACGCGAGGAGGAGCGCCGCCAGTTCGCCGCGGCCCAGGCTGCCGAGGAGGCCGCCCGCGCCGAGGCCGAGGCCAAGAAGAAGGCCGAGCAGGAGCGCCTTGCCCGTGAAAAGGAAGAGGCTGCCCGCGAGGCCCAGCGTCGCGCCGTCCCCGCCTCTGACTCCGGTTCGCGTTTCCGTTCGCTGCTCGACCAGATCGCCGCGCAGGAGACCGTGCTCAAGGAGAAGAAGGACGCCGAGAACAAGGCCAAGGCCGAGCGCGCCGCCGAGCGCGGTAACCGTCGCGGCAACAACGACCGTCGCGGTGGCCGTCGTAATGATCGCAACGCCTCCGATAACAATTCCGGGCGCAACGCCTCCGAGAGCCGTCCGCATAGCCATCGCACCAACGCCAGCAACAATGTCGCTGCCGGCATGGACTTCCCCAACCCCGACAAGCAGGGCAAGGGCAAAAAGCGCAAGGGCGGCCACAGCAACGAAGAGGACCACTACAGCCGCATGGCGCGCGAGGCCGAGGAGTACAGCCGTGAGAAGGTGCTCGAGGAGGCTCGTGCCGCCGTCGAGGAGGCCTCTCGCGAGTCCACCGGTCGTCGTAAGAAGCGCAAGGAGAAGCGCGAGCGCGAGGCTGCAAAGGCTCAGGAGGAGCGCAAGATAGAGGAGGCACTGGCCCAGGGCGTGAACCCCGAGGAACTCGATGCCATCAAGGTCTCCCAGGGCGTTACGGTCCAGGAGCTCGCCGAGGCGCTCGACGTTCCGGCCAACGACATCATCAAGCGCCTGTTCCTGCTGGGCACGCCGCTCACCATGACGCAGTCCATGTCCGACGACCTCGTCGAGCTCGTTGCCGACGACCTGGGTCGCCAGATCAAGATCATCACCCCCGAGGAGGAGAACACCTTCTCGTTCTACGACGATCCCGCCGACCTTAAGCCGCGCGCCCCGGTCGTCACCGTCATGGGTCACGTCGACCACGGCAAGACGTCGCTGCTCGACGCCATCCGTCACACCGGCGTCGCTGCCGGCGAGGCGGGCGGCATTACGCAGGCCATCGGCGCTTCGCAGGTCATGATCAACGACCGCAAGATCACCTTCATCGATACCCCCGGTCACGCGACCTTTACGGCCATGCGTGCTCGCGGCGCCAAGGTGACCGACATCGTCATTCTGATCGTGGCTGCCGACGACGGCGTCATGCCT
>CABSNX010000192.1 GCA_902479205.1 uncultured Collinsella sp.
AGCACCTTGCAGGCCTGGGCGCCGGAGTAGTCGAACTCGCAGGCCTGGCCGATGACGATGGGGCCCGAACCAATGACGAGGATACGCTTGATGTCAGTACGTTTCGGCATGTTAGTTCTCCTCGGTCTCAGCGGTCTCGGACTCAGCAAAGTTCCAGCCGGCAAGGCGGTCCTTCGCGGTATCGATGTCCAGGTAGTTCTCCTCGCCGCCCATGAGTCGCGTAAAGGCGGTAAAGAGATAGTGGGCATCGGTGGGGCCAGGCGAGGCCTCGGGGTGGTACTGGACCGAGAAGCACGGTGCGTCGAGCAGCTGGATGCCCTCGGCGGTGCCGTCGTTGAGGTTCACATGTGTCAGGCGAATGCGACCAAAGCGCTCGTTCATCACGACCGGCGCGATTCCGCGGCGCACCCAGACGCGCAGATCTCCATCGGCCGCATGCTCGGTCTCGCCGCCGGAAAGCTCGGGGACAAGCTTGCCCAAGCTGGGGAACAGCAGGCCAAAGCCATGGTTTTGCGCGGTGATCTCCACACGGCGGCTTACCAGGTTCATAACCGGCTGGTTGCCACCGCGGTGACCGAACTTAAGCTTTTCCATCTGGGCGCCGCAGGCCAGGCTGATCATCTGGTGACCAAGACAAATACCAAAGACCGGCACCTTGCCGATCAGCTGCTGCACCTGCTCGTAGGTCTCCACCACGGCGTCGGGGTCGCCGGGGCCATTGGACAAAAAGACGCCGTCGGGATTCATGTCGAGCACCTCACTCGCAGGCGTGTCCCACGGCACGACGGTAAGGTCGCAGCCGGCGCGGACCAGCCCCTCCAGAATGCCGCGCTTCACACCGCAGTCGTAGGCGACCACTTTGTGACGGGCAGGAGCGGCAGCCGAAAGCGCAAAGTCATGCGTGGCAGGCAGGTCGGCGGCCACAAACTCATGAGGCGCGGGGCAACTTACGGTCTTGACCAGGTTCTCGCCTACCAGCGTAGGCGCTGCGGCCAGACGCTCGGCAAGCTCGTCGACGTCGAAGATCTCGGTCGAGATAATGCCCATCTTGGAACCATTGTCGCGCAGGTGGCGCACCAGAGCGCGGGTGTCGACACCCTCGATAGCAACGATGCCGTGGGCGCGCAGATACTCCGGCACGCTGACGGCCGAGCGCCAGTTAGAAGGCGTGGTGCACATGTCGCGAACGATCATGCCGCGCATAGCCGGAGCGCTCGCAGGGCGCACGGCGTCGCCGGGGAAGGCCGACTGGACGTCGGTCTCGTCGATACCGTAGTTGCCGATCTGCGGATAGGTCATGGTTACGATTTGGCCGGCATAACTCGGGTCGGTCATGACCTCAAAGTAGCCCTCGAGCGAGGTGTTGAAGCAGACTTCGCCGGTCGCGGTGCCCTCGGCGCCGCATGCACGTCCATAAAAAATGGTCCCATCCTCAAGATACAGGATGCAGGGACCGCAGGTGCCCTTGCTGGTTTTGGCCAGCATACGCTGGCAAAGCTCGCTGGGCGCGAAGGTGCGGGCGGCAGCGCCCGCGGTATGGTTGTTCGCCATAATTCTCCTTCCCGGTCTCACAGGACCGGCTTAAAGGTGTGTAGTTAGGCCTCGCGGTATTGTAACCGCAAGCATGCCTCATGGCGTTAATTTCATTGAAATGTTTACGAAATGATAATTATGACTTTCTATGCATAATGATTTTTTAATCCCCGTCCCAGAAAAATCATCCCGCGTGGCCTTGTGGCTCGCGCGGGATCAATCAACGACGACACCGAGTTCACCTGCTTCTGAATGCGCTCGGCGATGGTGTCATCCATACTCACGATGCGCATCTTCCAGTCGATACTCGTGGCGTTGGATGAGCTCTTGGTCCACACGAACGTCAAAATGGCGCTCTGGTGGCCGCGCGCGGGGAACATGCCAAAGAAGGAATCGTGCTGAATGTTGCTATCCTCGTCGATATAGGCGTGAACGTTATACACCACGCGGTCGATCTTATCGTTGAGCAACGCGTTGGTCGCAAGCGCCGCGGCCTGAATCTGCCCGTTGGACAGCAGCTCGAGCTCGTTGGCAGACGATGTGTCCAACACCGTCACCTCGACCGTGCCCGTGCGTTCATCGGCTTCATCGACGGTAAAGTCGAGCGGGAACTGCGTAAAGCCGTTGCCCCACTCAAGGCCGCCCTTCAGCGCCGTCGAAACGGTATCAACCGAAACGCTCTCGGACAGGTTGGCGGTATTCAGACGGCGCATCACGCCGTAGCCGATCTGCATGCCCACGATCAGCACCAAAATACCGATGACCACGGCCATCGCGGTCTTCGTAATGGTATGGCTCACCTGCGAGCCCGAAGGATCGTCCTCGGACAGCGGGTCGATATGTTTTGCCTGGCTCGCGCGGTCCTCGCTGCGCAGCTGCGCTAGCGCCGCTTTGTCACCGCGCTTGGCCGCAGCCTCCTTCTCACGCATGCGCTCGGTACGCTTTTTGGCGAGCGTGGGATCCAAGACGCCGGATGCATCGATTTCGGAGAATAACTCCGTCACTTCTTCCGGAGTCAAAGGGTTCTTGTCAGCCATAAACTTCCTGTCATATCAATCAGTCGAGCTCGTGCGCACGCGCACCTTCGAACTGCATTCGATAGTAACGGGCATAGGTGCCGCCACGGGCGAGAAGCTCCTCGTGCGTGCCACGCTCCACAACGCGACCATGCTCAACGGTCGCAATCTCATCGGCATGCTTAATGGTCGAAAGACGGTGGGCGATGATAATCGTGGTACGGCCGCGTGCCAGCTCTTCGAGTGACTCCTGCACCGCCTCCTCGCTCTCGTTATCCAAAGCACTTGTCGCCTCGTCCAAAATCAAGATTTTGGGGTTCTTGAGGAACACACGCGCGATGGCAACGCGCTGCTTCTGTCCGCCCGAAAGACGGCTGCCGCGTTCGCCCACCACGGTGTCGTAGCCCTGCGGAAGCGATTCGATAAAGGTATCGATATTGGCGCGACGGGCCGCCTCGGAGATCTCTTCTGCCGTAGCACCCGGCTTGCCGTAGGCGATGTTCTCGCCAATCGTACCGTCAAACAGGTAGACATCCTGCTGCACCAGGCCGATGGCGCGGCGCAGGCTCTGCTGCGTCACATCGCGCACGTCCTGACCGTCGATGCTAATGGATCCGGTAGCCACGTCATAAAAGCGCGGCAGCAGCGAACAGGTCGTGGACTTGCCACCGCCCGAGGGGCCAACCAGCGCGATGGTCTGGCCGGGCTTGATAGACAGGTCCATGTGGTCGATAACAGGACGTCCGTCGGCACCGCCCTCGCCCAGCTCGACATCCTCGTAGTTAAAGCACACGTCGTGATACCTGTCTCTTATACACATCTCCGAGCCCACGAGACCGATCTCCACGGCGCCGGCAGTCACCTGCAGATCCGTAGCGCCCGGCTTGTCCTGGATATCCGGCGCGGTCGAGAGCACCTCGTCCATACGTTTAAAGCCGGCGATAGCCTTCTGATACGTTTCGGCCGAATTGACGAGCGTCTCGAGCGGCGTGCAGAACAGCGAAATATAGAGTGCAAAGGTCGCCATATCGACCGCCTGCAGCTGTCCCTGGGCGACCAGCCAGCCGCCCAGCAGCACCACGATCACATAGAGCACACCCGAGAGCAGGCCATACGTCGCGGTATAGACGCCCATGGCGTGATACATGTTCTCCTTGGACGAAAG
>CABSNX010000193.1 GCA_902479205.1 uncultured Collinsella sp.
ACCGAGCCGCCATTGGGAATGTAGAAGGGGGAGGCCTCGCGGCCTCCCCCTTTTTTGCGTTTGGTCGATATGAGCTAAATGCCTCTATGGCTTAATAGCCTTTTCTATTTGAAGAAAACAAAATGAATGACCAGCGCGATTGCCACGATGGCAATGATCAAGAGCGCAATTTGGAGACGGTGCTGTCTGCGCCGTCTGTTTGACGATGTAAATATCGATTTCCCCTGCTTAGGCGTCTCGAGATAGCGGGCGGAATGCGTTAGAGTTTGCTTGGGACGGGGCCCTCTACGATGTTGCTTTGTGGGTGTTTGTGTCTGCTCCTGGCTGCATGCGCTGTTTTTGGATAAGGGGGCATCTTTTAGATACACCGGATCGCTCGAGGCGACACCCATGTGTCTACGCGCTGAATGAGATTCTTCTAGGGTTTGATATCGATTGCGAGTTACATACTCAGGCTCTGCATCGTTAATGGGCTCTTGGGAAATATGGGGACGATGGTAGCGTATGGGCTGTGAGTAGGCAGAACTATCGTTCTGCAGCGGCTCAAACGAATTGTCGGAGGTCTGATCGTCCATGATGCCCTTAGGTTGTCATTAACAACGAGTATGCGCTTATTGTAAGCCCCCTGCTTCGTTTTGACAGGCGCGTATTTGGTATTCAGGGCTCTGTTCAAATAACCTTAACCTCGTTAAAACCTTAGTCGACCAGACTTAGATATGCTTATAGAAAGAGACTTAAAAAACTTTATATCAAAATGTATATATAAGAAATGGATGGGCATATATTAGAGCGTCAAAAGAAGTCCCTGCCACCTAGAAGATGGCTCGGCAGTCCCTTAAAGGAGTGGTAGTCATGGCAAGCATGGTTCCTTATCGTTCGGTTTTTGGTGTTCGTCCCTCTGCTAGCTCGTTGTTTGATCTCTTTGATGATATGAGCGACCTAGCGAACAGCTCGATTGCCTCTAAGGCGTTCCCCGTTGACGTTGAGGATAAGGGCGATGGCTATGAGGTCAAGGCTTATCTGACCGGCGTCGCCAAGGACGATATCGATGTCGAGCTTAACGAGGGCCGCCTGTCCATTAGCGTGAATGTCGAGGAAGACGAGGAGAACGAGGGTAAGAACTTCCTGCAGAAGGAGTTCAGCTCGTACAGCGCGACGCGCGGTGTGTACCTGAAGGATGCTTCGAGCGAGGGCCTTTCTGCAAAGTACGCTGACGGCATCCTTACCGTTACGGTTCCTAAGATTGTCGAGAAGAAGAACGTTACGAAGATTTCCATCGACTAAGGCTATCGGCTTTTAAAATCGGTGCCTACGTTAAGGGGGCTGGGAAGTGATTCCCGGCCCCCTTTGCTGTTTACTGTATGGTCATGGGCCGATATTGCCCGGCGGGACGTATCGTGAGTTTACGCAGCCCCTCAACGCGGGTGGCGGTGCTGCCAAGCTCGTTGTCGAGTGTTGCCCCAAGTGAGTTTGCGTAACTTTTGACGGCCAGGCTTGGGCGATTGTTGTCTTGGCTAATGTGCATCGCGATAAGCTGCTCGGTGCGATCTGTTACCAGCGCGCGTGCGGCATCGGCGGCCTGATCGTTGGAGAGATGCCCTTTTGCAGACAGGATACGTTCCTGAAGAAAGCGAGGATAATCTCCTTGACGTAGCATGGCTACATCGTGGTTGCTTTCGAGTGCGAGAATGCGACAGTCCTTGAGCGTATCGATGGCATGCCTTGACAACTCGCCGGTGTCGGTGGCAAAGCCAATCGAATCATCCTGAGCGTCAAACCGGTAGCCGACGGGATTGATGACGTCGTGGGATGTCGAATACGTCTGAATGTGGACTCCGGCAATTGAGAGGGTGTCGCCTGGATCGAATTCCTCAACAGGCAGATGTGCGAGGCTTTCTTTTGATGCGAGTGTGCCTCTGCTGGAAAAGACCGGGCCATTCCAATGCTTGCACCATACCTCAAGCCCCTTGATGTGGTCGCTGTGCTCATGGGTGACAACAAGGGCGGACACGTCGTCTGCCGTAAGGCCGAGCTCCGCCATGCGTTTGAGCGTTTCGCGGCGAGACAGTCCGTCATCGACCATAATGAGCCCCTGCGGGCCCTCGATGAGTGCGCAGTTGCCTTTAGAGCCACTGCCGAGGATATGAAGGTGCAGACGAGACATAAGATTCCAAAGGATACAATGGGTGCGGACGAATAGAGGAGGAAGCAAATGCCTACGGTATCACAGCATTACGGACACCGTGCCGTGCCCGGGGCAGTCGATGAGACCCGAACGAGGCAGCAGGCTGCTCCTGTCGTGCTCATGGTATCAGGCGGCGCGGACTCGACGGCACTGCTTCTTATGGCGTGCACATCAAAGCTGGATATCCAAGACGGGCGCGGTGTTGCCCCCATTGCTCGCGAGCGCCTGCATGTGCTGCATGTAAACCATCATCTGCGCGGCAAGGCGTCCGATGGCGACGAGGCCTTTGTGCGTGAACTCTGCGCGCAATATGGTTTACCGCTGTGTGTGGAGCACGCTTATTTTGATGGGGAGTCGGGCAATATTGAGGCCGCGGCCCGCGAGGTGCGCTATGCCGCGGCGCGGAGGTATGTTCGCGAACTCTGCGCCCAGACGGGGGCACCGCGAACGGCGGCTCGTATCTGCACCGCGCACACGTCTTCGGATCGCGCGGAAACGTTTTTGATGAACGCGATTAAGGGTTCGGGGCCCGCTGGCCTATCGAGCATTCCTCGCCGGAGGAATATCGTGGTGCGTCCCTTGCTCGACCTAACTCATGGCGAGCTGGTGGGCTATCTGCAGGTACATGGTCAGCCGTGGCGTGAAGACGAGAGCAATGAGGACATCTCGTATCTGCGAAACTACGTGCGCCATCGAGTAATGCCGGTGGTGGCGCAGCGCAACGCGAGCGTCTGCAAGACGATTGGCGCCGCCTGCGAGATCTTAGGCGATGAGGACGCGTTTTTGTCTCAGCTTTCGGCACAGGCGTTTCGAAGCTGTTTGCGCAAAGAGGCAGCGGGTGCGCTGGTGCTCGATGCCAGGCGCCTGGCTGCGGCCGAGGTGGTAATCGCGCGGCGCATCGTGCGACTGGCGATTAAGCGCATCGATCCGGACGCTCGTCCCGAGATGCGACATGTGGAGCGAGTCCTTTCCTGCGTTGCCGAGGGCACCGGCTCGGTCACGCTTCCGGCGGGGATTGACGCACGCATTGAGTTTGGCATGCTGGCGTTTAAGGCGCCGGCGGCTCGCGAGGGCCTGGTCGCGGACTGGGTTACCGTACCCGGTCGTTTGCCGTTGGGCGGGGGGCGTATGCTGGTCACAGAACCGATGGCTGTTGAGCCGGGATGCGATATCGTGCGCCGCGCCCGTGAGCTTGCGGCTGCCGGGGAAGTGACAGCTTTGGTAGACGCGGCTGCCCTGGGTTTTGCCGACAGCGATAGTGAGCGGATCCTGGCGGGCTCGCGTGGCGAGATCCCTGCCGAGGCGCGATTGGCGCGCCTGTGGGTGGACGGTCCCGCGCCGGGAGACGTGATGTGCCCGTTAGGGATGAGTGGCCGAAGCAAGAAAGTATCCGATTTGCTAGGTGAGGCTCGCATTCTCGTTTCCGAGCGCGCCGGCGTGCCCATGGTGAGGACGGCGCCGGGGGGTGCCGTGGTGTGGGTCGCCGGAGTTCGCGCGGACGAGCGTTTTAAGTGCACGG
>CABSNX010000194.1 GCA_902479205.1 uncultured Collinsella sp.
GCTGGCTACACCCGATGGCATGCCCAGCTCGCCCAAGGCGTAGGTGGCGTAGGGGCAAAAACAAAGGATGGCAAAGACACTGGCGCACGAAAGCTGAAAACCCATTTCGAACAATACCGTCGGACGCAGCAACACAAAGATTGCCATGGTGACGAACAGAGCCGAGAGGCCATGCCGACGACGCCCGGCGCCGTTGGCGACAAGCGACGCCGCCACCATGCAGCACGCGCGCACGGCCGAGGGCGAAGCGCCCGTAAAAACGGCATAGGCAGCGAGGGCCAGCACCAACAGCCCCCGCTGCAGCCCACGAGAGAGGCGTGTCTTTTGCAGGGCGCTCTCAATCACAAACCCCACGATGGCAAGATGACTACCCGAGACAGCGATAAGATGTGCGGTGCCCGTTACCGAAAACCAATCGCCCGCCGGCTGGGCACGCAGCTCGGCCGAGCGTCCGCAGACAACGCCGGCAATGAGCGAGCGCGCTGGATCGGTCGCGGGCGCGATAACGGCAAGGAGCTCGTTTCGAAGCCAAGACAACGGGCCTGGAGGGCCCTCGTCGATCGATACCAACCGGACGACTTTAACCTTTCGAAGCTCGCCCCGAAGCACGCGTGAGCGCCCATACGCATCATTCTCAAAGCGCGAAATTCGACCGATAGCACGTACATGCGAACCGACGCCGAGCTCACGATCGCACGACAGCCATACCTGACCCAAATGCTTTTCGCCCGCAAACGCATCGCAGGTATAGGAGTACACACCGTCATTGATGGACGGATCGCCGTGCACAACAAACTCAAGACTGCTCGCAGCCCGATTATCCAGTGCCCTCGATGCGTGTAGCGCTCCTATCGCCCAAGCCGCGGACACGACCGCTCCCGCAACGAGGCCAAGGGCCGCGGCATACAGCCATCGCTTCCACCGCACAAGACGCATACAGGACCGTGCCAATACGATGCACGTCGCAGCCGCGAAGGGAATGGCCATAAGCAATGTGACGGGCGCCGCCCGCTCTCCCAGCAGCGCATCGGCCGCCATGTTAAGCACTAACCCACAGCTCGCACACAAGCCGGCACAAAGGGCTATCGCCCACGGCATCAATGGGCGCGATGGCATCACATGCTCGCGCTCGGTCGCACTCATACGCAGATGCAATCTTTAATTTTGGCGAGTTTCTTCTCACCGATCCCCGATACGCGCATAAGGTCATCGACCGAGGCAAAGGCCCCGTTTTGCGTCCGTTCGTCGATAATTGACTGGGCCATAGAAGGCCCGATGCCCGAAAGCGTCTGCAGCTCCGCCGCACTTGCCGTATTGATATTCACAAGTCCCGACGAAGACCCTGTACCAGGGGTCGTGGAAGCACTGCTTTCGGCGGCGCCGACGGCCGCAGCCGTTTGTTGCTCCCCTACCGTCGGCACATAGATCTTTTGACCATCGGTGATCTTGGACGCACGGTTAAGAACCGTCACATCCGCCTCGGCCGTAAGCCCTCCGGCGGCATCAATCGCCTGGGACACCCGTGCTCCATCTTTAAGCCGGTACACGCCAGGCTTCACAACGGCGCCATCAACATCGACGTACACCTCGGCAGCAGAGGAGCTCTTGGCAGACGGCTCATCGGCATCGTCAGGAGAGGCATCCCCGGCCCCGCGCACATCCGAGGCGCTCGCCTCATCACTACGCTCAAACGATACGTCGCTGGAGTGACCACCAAAACCTGCCATCGCCAAGCCGCTCGCGGCGGCAATGACAACCAGGATCGCCACGACCATCGCCTTATGGCCGAGCAGCTTTTCTGCCCAGCGGTCCATCCGTTTAACCCGTTCGTGTTGCTCGCGCTGCGCCATAGCAAACACCTCCCAACACCATCGTGTCAGGAAACGAACGCCGCAGCCTCCGCACGCCCACACCGGTTTTCGCGGTCAAACCAAAAGCTGACCAAAACCTTGCGGAAAAGTGTCCATTTATTCAGGCACACGTCGACAAATGAACCGTTTATCGCCTAATGCCCAGATAGAAAAAGACCGACGATGCAAAATCACCGCCGGTCTATACACAACATTATTCGTGATCTTGGTAAATCTCACGTGGAGCGAGCTCGGAATGTTTGCGTTTTAAGGTCTTAGGGGCCTTATACGTGTTGCTCTCGAAGTCGATATACTCGGTCTGCTTGAGCAAGCGCTCAATCATCTCCTCGTGATCGAACAGCTCCCACGCCTCATGCACGGCATCGAGTTTGGCGTGCGTCTCGGGGCGGCGCGGCATAAAGAGCGTGCAGCAATCGGGAGCGGCCTCGGTCGAGATATCAAACGTGCCGATCTCCTGGGCACGCGCGATGATCTCCTGCTTATCAGAACCAATGAGCGGACGGAACACGGGGATCTTGACGGCCTCGTTGACGGCCATGATGTTCTCAAGCGTCTGGGAAGCAACCTGACCGAGTGATTCACCGGTCACGATAGCCTTGGCGCCCTCGATATGCGCAATGCGCTCGGCAACCGAATACATAATGCGACGGTACATGATCACGCGCAGGTTGCTGGGGCAGGTAACCGAGATCTCGCGCTGGCAGTCGCCAAACGGGACAACGTACAGGCGACCG
Source organism: uncultured Collinsella sp. (assembly GCA_902479205.1). Lineage (GTDB taxonomy): Bacteria > Actinomycetota > Coriobacteriia > Coriobacteriales > Coriobacteriaceae > Collinsella. The sequence continues at coordinate 2,606 of CABSNX010000194.1, forward strand.
ATCTGAACGCCCGGCTCAAGCGCACGGATGATGTCCTGCACCAAATACTCGCTCGTATCGGGCGTCTGCGGACGGCCGGAGAAATGTATCGGCACGCACACCGCGCCGCGACGCGCGAGCATCCAGGTCGCCACCGGAGAATCGATGCCCGACGACAGAAGCGTCACGACCTTGCCGGCAGAACCAACTGGCAGACCGCCCACGCCGCGCTCGGAGCGTGCGTACACGTAAACGCTACCCTGGACCACCAGCACGTGCACCATCGCGTCGGGGTCGTGCATCTGGACCTTTTTATCGGGAAACGCCTCGCACAGTACCTCGCCCACCTGACGATTGATATCAATCGAGGTGAGCTCGTAGTCGGTGTTAGAGCGCTTGGCATGCACCTTAAACGACTCAAAGGGACCAAACTCGCGCAGCGCCTTCACGGCGGCGGCGCAGTATTCCTGCGGGTCGCGGTTGGTGTGGTACGCCAGGGACACACGGGCAACGCCGGGGACGGTGCGGATGACGCGCGCCGCCTCGTCGGCCTGGTGCTCGTTAAAGGTCACGAGGATATAACCGGAAATTCGAGACACGGCATTCACGGAAAAGGCGGCCAAGGCCGCCTTAATGTTATCCATGAGGATATGCTCAAAATGTGCGCGGTTCTTGCCCTTCAGTCCAACCTCGTGATAGTGGACCAGGCAGACGCGAGCTGCCATTTAGGCTTCAGCAACCTTGTGGCCGAGCGCCTTCTCGTAACGGGCCTCGTCGTAGGAGATGTCGCCGTCGACGATCTCGTCCATAGCCATCGAGATGGTATCGGCGCCGGAAAGCGCAATGGTGATGTCGTCGACATCCTGGACAGCGAGCACGCGGTTGTGCTGGCCACGCAGCATGCTGTTAATGTCGCAGGCGCGCTTGGAGGCAAGCGAGGCGAGCAGGAAGCGGTTGTGATCGGTCTTCTCCAGAAGATCGTCAATGCAAGGCTTTACAACGGACACGGACCTCAGATCCTTTCATGCATATCGAGAACGCGAACGAGCTCATCGGTCGCGCGGTCGAGATCGTCATTCACCACGACGTCGTCGCTGTCTCTTATACACA
>CABSNX010000195.1 GCA_902479205.1 uncultured Collinsella sp.
TATAAGAGACAGCCTCCAAGCAGCAGATACAGGATAGCCATACGCACGCAGATACCGGCGTAGACCTGCTCCAGGATGACGGAGCGTTGCGGGTGGTCGGCCATATAGGAGTCGAACTCGACGCCGCGGTTGATGGGGCCCGGGTGGCAGATGATCGCATCGGGCTTCATGAGCTTCTCGCGGTCCTTGGTCAAGCCGAAGAGCTTGTGGTACTCGCGAATGGTCGGGAACGGGGCACCTTCGAGGCGCTCCTGCTGCACGCGCAGCATGTAGACGACGTCCAGCTCGGGCAGGACGGAATCGAGGTCGCTCGTCACGTGGTCGCAGCCCAGGACCTCGGGCGCCGGCGGCAGCAGCGTGCCGGGGGCGACGGCGTAGGTCTCGCAGCCCATGATCTTAAGGGCGGGGATCAGCGAGCCGCAGACGCGGGAGTGCGCGATATCGCCGACGACGGCGACCTTCAAACCGTGGAAGTCACCCTTGTGCTCCCAGATGGTATACAGGTCGAGCAGGGCCTGCGTGGGGTGGTTGTGCTTGCCGTCGCCAGCGCAGATGACGCTCGCGGGCGAGTTCTGCGTGACGATGTAGGGCGCGCCGGCGTGCTTGTCGCGCACGACGATGCAGTCGATCTTGTAGGCGTTAAGGGTCTCGACGGTATCGACGAGGCTCTCGCCCTTGACCGTGGAGGTCGAAGAGCCGCCAAAGTTAAGGCTGTCGGCCGAAAGACGCTTCTCGGCGAGCTCGAAGGAGCTGCGGGTGCGCGTCGAGGGCTCGTTGAACATGTTGACGATGGTCTTGCCCTTGAGCGTGGGGACCTTTTTGATCGCACGCTCGTTGACCTCGGAGAACGCCTTGGCGGTCTCGAGGATGAGCTTGATGTCCTCTTCGGAGTACTCGGTAATGTCGATCAGGTGCTTATGGTTGAACGCCACGGTACTACTCACCTCCCAGCGGCGCGGAGCCCACGTGGGAACCCGGCGCGACGTCGTTAATCTCGACGGCAGTGTGGCCGTCGACTTCCTTCATATATAAGTGCACGTTCTCCTCATGCGACGAGGGAACGTTCTTGCCGACAAAGTCCGGCGAGATGGGGAGCTCACGGTGGCCGCGGTCAACGAGGACTGCCAGCTCAATACGGCTCGGACGGCCCAGATCCATGACGGCGTCGAGAGCGGCGCGAATGGTACGGCCCGTATACAGGATGTCGTCCACCAGCACGACGCGCTTGCCGTCAACGCTAAAGGGAATGTTGGTGGCGTGGATCGCGGGAGCGAAATTGGTAGCGTAGTCATCGCGGTAGAAGCTGATGTCGAGGCTGCCGAGCGGAACGTCGACGCCCTCGATCTCCTTGATCTCCTCGGCGAGTTTCTTTGCCAGAAGGTCGCCGCGCGTGACGATGCCGACCAGAGCGAGGTCTTCACAGCCCTCGTTGCGCTCGAGAATCTCGTGCGCGATGCGGGTCATCGCTCGATTGACGGCGGTCTCGTCCATGATGACCGCCTTGGGGGAAGTCGTGCCCATCGATCTCCTTCCTCACATGTCTTGACTGCTGACACAGTCAAAAAAATAGATGCCCGACCGCTCAAAGCGGACCAGACACCCACAGGAAGGGCTGCTCTTTGGCAGCTATGTAATTCCATGTGGGTATCTCGTACCCCTTTAATGGTCAAGGGATAGTGTAGCCAACCTCGAGCTTAATTGCGAGCATAAATACAGAGCAATCCGTAAACGGAGCCCGATGCTCAATAAACCTATATATATTTGTGGGACGAGCTTGAAAACGTACGCACGAGCTGGCATAATCCCCTCTGCTGCACGCAAATCGGATCTACGTCCAGGGCCGTGGCGTGAGCACTATCGCCAAAAGAGAAATATCTCTGTGTAGATTACGCACAGGGATCTGCTTCTGTGCTATAGTTCAGGCTTGTTTGTTAACGCGACATGTTCGTTTGTCGCCCAAGGAGGGTCAGTTATGTCCAAAGTTTGCGAAGTTTGCGGTAAGCACCCCGTTGCCGGTCGCTCCATCAGCCACTCTCACCGCGTCACCAACCGTAAGTTCCGCCCCAACATCCAGCGCGTCTACGTCGTCGTCGACGGTCACCGTCGCAAGATGAACGTTTGCTCCACCTGCCTCAAGTCCGGCAAGGTTGCGCGCTCCTAAATAAGGTCTTACCAACAAGTACCTCGGACTCTCCGGGTCAAAGACCTCGCGTTCACATAGAACTTACCAAAGGCGCCCTCCCCCACGGAGGGCGCCTTTTTGCACTCATTGGGCGCTCATTGGGGACAGACTTGCATGAGTGTTTTCACTCATTGGGGACAGACTTACATGAGTGCTTTCATGCATTTGGGACAGACATAACGCGTGCCGGCATCGGTTCGCCCCCTGCCTCACGCAGCCTCCTTCCAGCCTGTGGTGGCCTTGGTAACGCTTGAAGAGCCGATACCAGTGATACGGGCAATTTGCTTGACCGTGAGATGTGCCCGCCTAAGCCTCAGCAGACAGGCATCGCGTTCGGGGCGTGGCAAGGCCTTGAGCAGCGCAGGATCTATGCTGGGCAGGACTTCGCGCGCAACAGAAAGAGCATCCTCATCGGGGATCCGTCGGCGCGGAAGAATCTCCTCTGACCAGATGCGCCCGGCAACTTCCTCGATATGCTCGCAATAGCAACGGGAACCTCCGACAATATCGAGCATAGGGGCCGCATCACAACTATCAAAGGGATCGTAGCCCAGCTGATATGCCTTGTAACTTGACCAGCGGTACGCCTCAAGCGAGTCGAGCGCACCTTTCACGGGATTGAGATGGATATAATCGAGCAGCTGCACTGCCTGCGTGTCCGACTCAACCGCGACCCGCGAATAGCGATTGTCAAACAGATGCCCCGTTCTCCCCGTTTTCCCATTGAAATACTTAGCATACGCCGTCAATGCGCACTGCATTGCCTTTGAAAGATTGTCAAACGGATCATCAACCATCAAATGGAAGTGATTGTCCATAAGGCACCAAGCCAACACCGCCACTTCATGGCGAGCGAATCTGTCCGAGATATCAGATAAGAACCGATAGCGGTCGGAGTCATCTTCAAAAATTATCTGTTTAGAATTGCCGCGGTCATAGACGTGGTAATAGCCGGTGAGAGAAACGGCGCGGGCACATCGGGGCATAGCCTCTCCTTTCAAAACTGTACAGGCAACACCTAAAAGGAGAGACGCAACGCGAAATGCTGAGCCTGTAACCTATTTATATCCAATGAGCGGCAATAACAGGCCCAGAACGGCAAAATGGCAAATCGATGTCTGTCCCAAATGAGTGAAAGCACTCATGTAAGTCTGTCCCCAATGAGCGGGGCGATGCGCAGGGCAGATAGATTTAGTTGAAACGGTTCATTTTATTGAAGCGTTTTAGTTTGTCTTTTACGGGAATCTGCCCGTTCACCGAATTATTTCTTGCTATCATGCATCTTGTAGGGTAAATCTCCGATCGCAAGGAGACACAAATGGTGAAAAAGTCACCGGAAAACACTACTCCCGCCATCGTGGACAACGTGGAGGCGCTTGAGGCCAAACTCAAATCTATGCGTGAGGCCCAGGCTAAATTCGCTGAGTACACTCAGGAGCAGGTAGACAAGATCTTCTACGAGGCTGCTATGGCCGCCAACAAGGCTCGTATTCCTTTGGCCA
>CABSNX010000196.1 GCA_902479205.1 uncultured Collinsella sp.
GTGTTCTTCTCGACGCTCGCCATCGCCGACGACCTGATCTCCATCGCCGCCATCGCCATCTTCTACGGTCAGAGCCCCAATCCGTTTTGGTTGGGCGCCGCCGCGCTTGTGACCTGCGCGCTCGTGTGGCTCAACAAGACGCAGCACTACCGTCTTGCGCCGTATACGTTGCTGGGTCTGCTGCTGTGGTTCTGCATGTTCAAGAGCGGCGTACATGCCACGCTTGCCGGCGTCATCCTGGCCTTTACTATCCCGGCCAAGTGCGGCGTTAAGCTCGATAGCCTTACCGAGTGGCTGGGTGAGTGCCTGCCGTTGCTCGACGACTGCTACGACGACGAGACACACATCTTGGGCCAGCACGACTTTACCGTCTCGACCACCAGGGTCGAGCGCGTCATGCACCGCGTGACCCCGCCGCTCATCCGCATGGAGCGTCTGATCTCCACGCCGGTCAACTTTGTGATCCTGCCGATCTTCGCGTTCGTCAACGCACAGGTTCGCCTGGTGGGCGTGGATATGAGCACGTTGCTCACCGACCCGGTGACGCTCGGCGTGTACTTTGGCATGCTGCTGGGCAAGCCGATCGGTATCTTTGGCATGACGTTCGCATTGGTCAAACTGAAGGCCTGTGAGCTGCCGCATAACGTCAACTGGCACATGATTGCCGGCGTGGGCATTCTGGGCGGCATCGGCTTTACCATGTCGATCCTCATCAGCGGCCTCGCCTTCCCGACGGCCCAGTTCGAGGTCCTGGCTGCCAAGGCTGCCATTCTTGCCGGTTCGGTCACCGCTGCCGTGCTCGGCATGATCTACATGAGCGTGATCTGCAAACACCCTGCGCCCAAAGACGAGTAAAAGCACATACAAGTTTGAAAACGCCGCCTGTGGACACCATCACAGGCGGCGTTTTAGTCATTGAGGGGCGTTCTTAAACGACTAGGTTTATTCCACGGTGCCGTAGACGGCGCCCCAGCCGTGGGCGGCCAGGGCCGAGTTGAGCTGGTCGCAAAGTGACTGGCGGTCGTAGTAACCGGGCGGCAAAAGGTTCACGATTTCCATGAGATCGGGCGCCAGGTCCAAGATCTCGGCCTGTACGATGAGATCCAGGCGGCCGATGGCGCAGCGGTCGTAAAACAGCCCGTCGACCAGGCGCTGCAGGTCGCCGAATTCCTCGGCCTGGAACGATCCGTACTCCATAGTGCCTCCTTGGGAGCCCCACGCCGGCATGCGCGGCGATTCGTATTTATTGCGATGGACTTAATCTATCACGGCTTCATAACGTTGCGGCGGTGGCGGTCTATACTTAGACGAACTGCAACGTACCGCTTCGCGAAAGGTCGCACCCCATGCAGACGATCTACCAGAAGATGGAAACCACCGAACTCGATGCCGCCATCGAGGCGCTCAAAGCCGAGGTCGCCGAGGTCAAAGCCAAGGGCCTGGCGCTCGACATGGCCCGCGGCAAGCCGTCGCCCTCCCAAGTGGACATCTCGCGCCCCATGCTTGATATCCTCAACGCCGACGCCGATTTGCACGACGGCAACGTCGACTGCTCCAATTACGGCTGTTTTGAGGGTATTCCTTCGGCACGCAAGTTGGCAGGGGAGTTCCTGGGCTGCCCCGCCGAGCAGACGCTCGTACTGGGTTCGTCGAGCCTTTTGATCGAGCATGACATCGCCGGCATGTTCTGGCGCTGCGGCTCGTGCGGCAGCGAGCCCTGGGAGGCTTACGAGGCCGCGCACGACGGCAAGAAGGTCAAGTTCCTGTGCCCCGTTCCCGGCTACGACCGCCACTTTGGCATCACCGCCGACCTGGGTATCGAGAATGTACCCGTCGCGATGACCGACAACGGCCCTGACATGGACGAGGTCGAGCGCCTGGTTGCCGCCGACGACTCCATCAAGGGCATCTGGTGCGTGCCCAAGTATTCCAACCCCACGGGCATCACCTTTAGCGAGGACACTGTGCGTCGCCTGGTCGAGATGCCCACGGCCGCGCCCGATTTTCGTATCTTCTGGGACAACGCCTACTGCGTGCACGACCTGTACGACGAGACCGACGAGCTCGCCAATATCTTCGACCTCGCTCGCGCGGCGGGCACCGAGGATCGCGTGGTGGCATTTGCCTCGACGTCCAAGATCACCTTCCCGGGCGCCGGTATCGGCTTCATCGGTGCGAGCCCCGCGGTCATCGCCGAGTTCTCCAAGCGCCTGAAGGCAGGCCTTATCAGCGCCGACAAGCTCAACCAGCTGCGTCACGTGCGTTTCCTTCCCACTATCGAGGCGGTCAAGGAGCACATGAAAAAGCATGCCGAGTTCTTGCGCCCGCGCTTTGAGGCCGTCGAGCGCAAGCTCACCGAGGGCCTGGGCGATACGGGTTGCGCCACTTGGACGCATCCTCGCGGCGGCTACTTTGTGAGCTTTGATGGTCCCGAGGGCTCGGCCCAGAAGGTCGCCGCGCTTTGCGCCGACCTGGGCGTCAAGCTCACGCCGGCTGGTGCCACCTGGCCCTATGGCAAGGACCCGCGCGACACCAATATTCGCATCGCGCCGAGCTATCCCACGGTCGAGGACCTGGAGGCCGCGCTCGATGTGCTGGTGCTGGCCGTTAAGCTTGTCGCTGCCGAGCTTGCGCGTGCCGAGCGCGCCTAACGCGCGGCTTCCCGTACTATCCGCACTTTCGATACGTAAAGGAGCGTATACATGGATTTGGGTATTTCCACCAACCCCACGCCAGAGCTCTACACCATTAAGGTAACCGGCGAGATCGATATCTCTAACGCCGATAGCCTGCGCAATGCCATCGACCTGGCGCTCGAGCAGCCCACTGAGGCCGTTGAGCTCGATTTTGCCCAGGTGAGCTACATCGATTCGACGGGCATTGGCGTGCTCGTGGGCGCCGCACACCACGCGGTCGACCACGGCAAGCGCTTTAGCTGCACCAATGTGCAGCCCCCGGTGATGCGCGTGGTTCAGCTGTTGGGTGTCGACCAGGAGATTTCGATCACCGCTGCATAATCTTTGCCCCCAAAAGGGCGTGCCGTTTGGCATATGTTTGTGATGCGCTCGGACGTTTTGGCGTCCGGGCGCTATACTTGACCGAATGAATAGACGAGTTCCGGCCGAATGGCGCGGTGCGGGCTCGACTCACATCGAGCCTTGGAGGTATGTGTGTTTGGTATTGGAGAGGGTGAGCTCGCGATCATCGTGGTCTTCGGCTTTTTGCTGTTTGGCCCGGATAAGCTCCCACAGATGGGCCGCACGATCGGCCGTGCTATCCGTCAGTTCCGCGAGACGCAGGAAAAAATGACGGCCGTTGTTCAGTCCGAGATCATCGATCCGGTAAGCGAGGCCGCGTCGGCCCCGGTCAAGCCCAAGAAGGCTGCTGTCGATGACGATTCCGATGCGGACGAGGATGCTGCCGAGACGGCAGCGCCCGCCAAGAAGGAGACCTTTGCCGAGCGTCGTGCCCGCCTTGCTGCCGAGAAGGCCGCGAGCGAGGGTGCCACCGAGGACGAAGGTATTGCCGAGGAGGCCGAGAACGCAGAGCCTGCCGCCGCTGCCGCCGCCGCCGAGCCCGAGTCTGCTGCAGAGCCGGAACCCGAGCCCGAGCCGGCAGAGCCCACGACGGCTGACCTCTACGCCCGTCGTCCCCGTAAG
>CABSNX010000197.1 GCA_902479205.1 uncultured Collinsella sp.
TGATCGGTCTCGTGGGCTCGGAGATGTGTATAAGAGACAGGTTCCTAAGCGCGCTAACACGATCGGCGGCCGAATAAGAGCGAAGAAGATTGAGAGCGAGAAAACCAAAGCAGCCAATAAACGCAACCGCCAGGAAAATGCCCGCAAGCGGACCAAACGAACCCCAAGAAACAATCAGCTGACCAAAGGCACCACGGGAGCACATGATAAGGATGCAGTAAAGAAGCGCCACAAGAACGGTATACATCAAAACACCCCGCTGCTCCTTCTTTATGGCAGCAGCGCGAGCATCGCTATCGGCAATACCCTCAACGACACCGTAATCGCGTGTATCCTGCTCGATAGCGGCCTTTAAGGAGCCGTCTGCAACACCGCGGCTATCCTCGAGGAACTCAGCATATTCGGCAGAGGAGATCAAGCTTTCATCTGCAAGAAGCCTTACGCCGCGAGCCGCGAGCAACCGCTCGTCAACGCCTTGGGATATAAGCTCGGCCACATAGCCGCGTGGCACGGCATCGTCGCCGACCTGAGCGCAAAACAGCGCATTGCGCGTGCAGGGGCGCGTTCCGTGCTTTCCGTCGACTTCCCAGCCGTTCACATACGGAACAGGCGTGAGCTCCATATCTTCCCGAAGCTTGATTCCCTCAAGACGCGCGTTGGAACCAGCCTGAATGAGCATGGAAACGGCAGTGTTTGCCGGCGGATTCAATCCGAGCAGGGCAACTTTAACCGCCTCGCCCACAGAGCCTTGGGCCGAGTCGTAGAGGTCGGTGTGGGCGGCAAGCCACAGCCAAGCAGCATAGCTACCAAACTTACGATAAAACGCGCGCACCGCCTTCTTATTGACCGCGACCTTATCCATATAATCGATCACGACATCTATATCGATGGCTCCGTGCGAAGTTGCCGCATCTCGAGCCGAGATAATTGCCGCCATCTCAGAAACGCCCGCAAAATTGAGCAAGAATTCATCCAGCTTGTGAGCCGACGAGCAAACGCCAAAAAACGCCGCCGGACGATTAACAACCGACATAAGCACCGTCTGAGCAGCAGAACTTTTCTCCTCGTTGCGCGTCAGCAACCCCTTGAATAAACAAGCAGCGAAATGAGGATCATTCGAGTGCAGCGCCAACTTTTCGAGTTCATGAATATCGGCAGCAAGCTTTGCGCGTTCATCGTTAAGATCGTTGTCTTGAGAAAGAATGCGAGATAAAAATCCCGAAGGCAGCACGCCTGACGATTTTGACCCGTCGAGACCGGACAGGACGGCGTAGCGATCAATTTCGGTGACATCCATCTTGGCGATGCGTGCCGGGAGGGCATCGCTCGCATCGGTGAGCGAGACGTCCTCGCCGCGCCACGACATAATCTTGCCGTTAGACATCTCATAGATAACGCAAGCGAGCGCCAGGTCGGGATTGGACGCTGTCTGGATATCCTCTTCAACTAACTGGTGAATCCTAGTCTGCAGGTCATTTTCACCCCAGTCGCCCATCAGGTTTTCGAGCTGCTGTTGGCTCATGCGAAGCTTGGCCTCGTCCCAATTGGAGGACAGCGCGCGAGCGAGCAACACCGGATCGCTATACAGCTTGCCGGCAAACTCGTAAGGTTTGCGTGCGCTACCGGCATCCATGGTGGGAAGTTTGCGATAGAAATGATCTGGGTCGGCCATCCAGTCTTTGACCTCTTCGTAGCCAAAACGCTCGCCCGATAGCTCAAACGTCAGGCCCTTGAGGAGGTTTCCCAGGGTTGCATCATCTGGATGGTTAAAGTCCGCAGGCTCACCCGACTCTTGGCGATCGGAAAGCGTATTGTCGTTTATGAACTCCTGCAGCGGATGGACATTGTTTTCGTAGAGTGTCCAGATCGTGTAGCCAAACGAATACCAGTCGTTTCGAGGGTCGACCATGCCACCACGACCGGGCGTGTAGCCGTCGGAGCGCGTCATGGTGTTCGTCAGTCGGCTGTCAAATCCGGCAAGCGAGCGGGCGGAGCCATAATCTCCAAGCACGATCTGTTTGTCGTACAGGTAGACGTTCTGCGGCTTAATGTCACGATGGACAATGCCAAGCTCGGTATGGAGCAACTCGATTGCCTGGCTGAGCTCGGGAATCACGCGGCTCTTAACCATATTCTTGCTACGGGGACGATCAAAAAGGCATGTGGCCAGCGGCGTAATGGAAACATCCCACAGCTGAGGAGCCGCAGCCCCCACTTCGGTCGCGCTCAGGCCCTGGTGCAGATAGGCAAAGATGGGCAGCAAATGCGTTTGAGACACGGGGCGGCCATTAAGCCCCATTACGGCGCTTACCACCTTTTGATATGCCGAACGCTCGGCGCCCACAAGAGGCTTAAAGACCTTGGCAACGCATGCCAAACCATCGCTCACCCGCTCGGCGGCAACAATGCTAGATTGACCGCCGTGGCCAATGACCTGTCCCAAATGAATAATAAACTGCTGCCCGTCATTCGAGACAACCGTCGTATCCTCTGCAACAAAAGGCGAAGCAGATGCAGCGGCAGCATGTGCGCCCCCACGAGAAACGGTCACCGTTTCACCGTTGGGACTGGCCGTGGCGCCGCGCGAGACAGTTACCGTCTGGCCGTCGGGGCTCGCAGCGCGCGGCACCGTGACAGTTTCGCCTGCCGCAGAAGTACCAGGGCGTGAAACAGTAACGGTCTTGCCGTCGGCGGAAGCACCGACAGACGGCCTCGCAACCGTTACTGTTTCACCATTCGATTCAGTCATCGGGCGATGCACCGTTACGGTTTCGTTTGTCAATGGCGCAGCATCACGGCGGACGGTGACCGTTTCGCCAGATGCTGGAGCGTCGGCTCGACGTACCGTCACGGTCTCTCCAGGCGCAGAAGTCTGGCCACCACGGTTCACGGTAACCGTCTCTCCCTCTACGGGCGCATTCCCGCGGCGCACCGTTACGGTCTCATCATTGCCATTGCCACCATCTCGGTGTACCGTAATCGTCTCATCAGACATGGCTACTCCCCCACTTCAATTACAATCAGCGTTGCATCGTCCGTCGAGCCGTTCACCCGAGCCTCGGCATATAGCTCTTCGCACAACTGCGCACATGTCGAATCGCTCGCAAGCATCTGCTGCAAACGTTCCTGCGCAATCTGCCCATCGATACCATCAGAACAGATCAGATAGCGATCGCCCGGAAGCATCACGGTCGTCTTGACCTCAAGATTGCGACCGCCCTGATTGAGTCCAATCGCGAGCTCAATACAATGCGAAACGGCATCGTCTCTGTATTCAGCGCCAACGCCGCCCACGCGCCGCTCAGGCGTGTGGTCACAGCTAAGCACGGCAAGCACACCGCCACGCAGTCGGTACACGCGAGAATCGCCGGCATTAAAAACAGCACCGTGCCCGTCAGGAGCAACCACGAGGCCAGCAACCGTGGATGCGGCAACAGACAGTCCATAGCGAGCCGCATACGTCTCAACATCATTCTCGGCTCGCTCGCCCGCCATGCGTAGGCGCTCCTGTAACGCGTTGACGGCATCGGTATCAAAGACGTGCACGGCCTGCGCAAACGCCTGAGCAGCAAGCGTCGAGGCGGCCGCTCCGTGCCCGCCTTCGCTCACACCGTCAAAGACTGCCATGCTGTCTCTTATACACATCTCCGA
>CABSNX010000198.1 GCA_902479205.1 uncultured Collinsella sp.
ATGTATTGCCGCTCGTCTGGTCGCCCGTGCTCGGTTGAGAGCCGTCGGTCGTTTGGCTTGAGTCGGTCGTGCCGGATTGCGTGTCGCTGCTGTTCGTAGAGGAATCGGCGCCCTGCGATTGATCGGGGGTGTTCGAGGACGAGTCGGTGGATGCGGAGGTGCCCTGCGGGTCGTCCTGCTGGCTTTGCGATTGGCCGGAGCTATCCGCGTCGTGCTCGGTCGTACGGGACGAAAGGATTGGCTCGGGACGCTCGCCCAGACCCTCACCGGCGGTGGTGATAAGGATGGCGCCGGTGCAGGCGATGACCGCGACGATGGCGATGGCGATCGAGAAGACGATGACCTTCTTTTGCGTCTGGCTGCGCTCCGCCGCCGCCTTGGCGCGCAGACTGTCGGGAGCGACGCGCGCCGTGGTCGCGCGCCCCGCAATCTGGCGCATCTCCTGTGTAGTCGCGGCGCCGCCCAGGTGCTCCTCGGCATTAAACTCAACGGGCTCGTAGGCGCCGGCAGGGTAGTCGACGGCGGCGTGCGTGCCCTTGAGGGCTTCGGCGCTGGCAGAGATAAAGTGGCGGTAGACCTGCGAGGACACAACGGTGATAACCGAGCTCACGGCGGCGCCGATCACCGATCCGGCGATACCGATCTTGGAAGCAAGCGCGACGCTCGTGGCGGCAGCTGCGGCGCCGGCGATGATCTGGGGAATGGAAATGTCGTCGAACAGGCCCTTTTTGGGCGCGATGGCCATGGTCTGTCCGATGGAATGGTTTTCGTGAACGCCGTTGTTGAGCGATGCCGGCGTCATGACACGTGTGCGCGGCGCGTCGGTGTACTTGGTTGTCATACGGGGTCCTCCCGGTGTAAATCTACTTCGTTTCGTGTAGCCATCAGGGTACCCACCAGATATGAATCGTACGTGACATTTAACAGATACCATCAACTCATCAATAGCTCACCAAGTTGGTGGGGTGCGGTTGCGCCCGGCGGTTGAACTACAATAGGGCTTGCTAATTGTGTTGAATGGCGTCTACGCACGGGAGCACTCTTATGAATCTTCACCTTTCTCAGTCTGATGGCTTTTTGCGTGTGGCGGCGGCTTCGCCGCGGATTCGCGTGGCCGATGTCGAGGGCAATGCCGAGGTTGCGCTGGCGGCTGTTCGCGAGGCTGCCGAGCGCGGCGTTCGCGCGCTGGTGCTGCCCGAGCTCAACTTGTGCGGCTATACCGCGGCCGATCTGTTCCATAACCGCACATTGCTGCATGCCTGCGAGGCTGCTTTGGTGCATATCCTCGATGAGACTCGTGAGCTGCCGATTGTCTTTACCATCGGTCTTCCCGTTGCAGTTGCCGAGAATATCTACAACTGCGCCGCCGCGTGCTGCGCGGGCGAGCTTTTGGGCCTCACGGCCAAGAAGTATCTGCCCAACTATGGCGAGTTCTACGAGCGCCGCTGGTTTGCTCCGGCGCCCGCAGATCCCGTGTGGGTCGAGTTTGCCGGTCAGGGTCCGGTTCCGCTGGGTTCGGAGCTTGTCTACCGCTGCTGTGACGAGGGTGCCGAGGATATGGTGCTGGGCGTTGAGGTCTGCGAGGACCTGTGGGTGCCGGCGCCCCCTTCGACCGAGATGGCGCTTGCCGGTGCGACGGTGATCCTCAACCTGTCGGCCTCGGACGAGATTATCGGCAAGGCAGATTACCGACGCAGCCTTATCTCTAACCAAAGCGCGCGCTTGTACTGTGCCTATGCCTATGCAGATGCGAGCGAGGGCGAGTCCACGACCGACATGGTCTTTGCGGGCGAGAACCTCGTCTACGAAAACGGATCTAAGCTCGCCGCCACGAAGCTTCTTACCTGCGATATGGCGGTGGCCGATGTCGATCTTGACCGTCTGGTTGCCGAGCGCCGCCGCTCGACGACGTGGACGCGCGCGGACGATGCGCCGGAGGCCACGACCGTTGAATTTTCGTTTGAGGGCGTGCTGACGGACGAACCTGTCCTGCGCGATGCACTCGACATCGACCGTGTCTTCCCCCGCGCGCCCTTTGTACCGGCCGACCATGGTGACCTGGCCGAGCGTTGCGAGACCATCCTCGACCTGCAGACCGCCGGTCTCAAGACCCGCCTTGCCCATACGGGTACCAAGGCTGCGGTGATCGGTCTTTCGGGTGGCCTGGACTCTACGCTGGCACTGCTTGTGACCGTGCGTGTCTTCGATGCACTGGGGCTGCCGCGCACCGGTATCACAGCCGTGTCCATGCCCGGCTTTGGCACCACGCACCGCACCAAGTCCAATGCCGAGTCGCTTGCCCGCGACTTGGGTGTGAGCTTCCGCGAGGTTTCGATCCACGCGGCTGTGGAGCAGCACTTCAAGGACATTGAGCACGATCCGACCGTGCAGGACGTGACCTACGAGAACAGCCAGGCCCGCGAGCGTACGCAGATTCTGATGGATCTGGCCAACCAGGCTGGCGGTTTTGTCATCGGCACGGGCGACCTGTCGGAGCTGGCGCTCGGCTGGGCTACCTATAACGGCGACCACATGAGCATGTACGCCGTCAACGCGAGCGTGCCCAAGACGCTTGTGCGCCATCTGGTGCGCTATGCGGCCGATGTCTTTGGCGGGCGCATTGCCGAGGTCTTGCTCGATATCCTCGATACGCCGGTATCTCCTGAGCTTCTGCCGCCCACGGGCGACGGCGAGATTGCGCAGAAGACTGAGGATTTGGTAGGCCCGTACGAGTTGCACGACTACTTCCTCTACTACCTGCTGCGTTTTGGCTTTGAGCCGGGCAAGATCTACCGCATGGCGCTCAAGAGTTTCGAGGGTGTCTACGACGCCAAGACCGTCCACACGTGGCTGCGTACGTTCTATCGTCGCTTCTTTGCCCAGCAGTTTAAGCGCAGCTGCCTGCCCGATGGTCCCAAGGTGGGCTCGGTGACGCTCAGCCCGCGCGGCGATTGGCGTATGCCGAGTGACGCCAGCTCACGTTTGTGGCTTGCGCAGATCGACGCGCTCAATCCGATTGACTAAGGTTGGCTAAATTGAACCAATACGGGGGTTGCAAGCGTTACACTTTTGCAATCTGATGGCCCGTATCGCGCGGCGCTCTTGTCGGAGCGCCGCGTTTTTCATATCGAAAGGTGGCACCATGCAGGCATCGCAGCGTCTCGACCGCTTTGGCGCGGAGGTCTTCGCCTCGCTCAACAACAAACTGCTCGCGCTGAAGGCTCAGGGCAAGACCATTTACAACATGAGCGTGGGCACGCCCGACTTTAAGCCGTACGACCACGTGGTCGAGGCGCTCACGCAGGCAGCCCAAGATCCCGAGATGTGGAAGTATGCCCTGCGCGACCTGCCCGAGCTCAAGCAGGCCGTGTGCGATTACTATGAGCGTCGCTTTGGTGTTTCGGGCATTACGCCGTCCATGGTGCAGTCGTGCAATGGCACGCAGGAGGGCGTGGGCCATTTGGGCCTGGCCCTGCTCGATCCGGGTGACACCATTTTGGTTCCCGATCCGTGCTATCCGGTCTTTGAGGCGGGTGCCAAGATCGCCGATGCCAAGCTCGAGTACTATCCGCTGGTTGCCGAGCACAATTACCTCTGTCTCTTATACACATCTCCGAGCCCACGAGACCGATCAGTATCTCG
>CABSNX010000199.1 GCA_902479205.1 uncultured Collinsella sp.
CTGGCGTTAAACGGCTCGGGCGCCGTGTCGCTTACCTTATATTTGTAGGCCGCGGCGTCGATCTCGTCATTGGTCGAGACATGCCCGTTCACGTCCACATAGGTGTCCTCGGGGATAAAGTACTTTACGTAGGCGGTGCCGGCCTTTTTACCCACCACGACTTGCTCGTGGGTGACAGGGTCGGTCTGGATCTCGATGACGTCGGACTTGCATTCCTTGCCCTTTTTATCGACCACGCGCCAGTCGCCCGACGACTTCACAAAGCCGTAATAGTCAACATCGTCCTCGTCCCTTGCACGCACGCGATAGGAAGAGATGGGATCTTCCTCTCCCACCGTAAGCCTTCGGGTCTTATCAGTCTGCAGCGACACGAGAATCTTTGATATGGGCTTAATGGGCTGCGGCGTACCCAGCTGCGTATCGACCGTCACCGACTCAAACGACAGATTGGAACCCGTAATGGACATGGGATAGGTCGCGGCCATGTCGTTGAGCACATTGCACGTGCGCGGGGCGCCGCCGTTGCGCGAAGGCACCTCGCGATCGGCCAGGACCGAATTCCAATCGATGGCGCGCACCATGTGGTTGTTGGTGCGATGCGACCAGCTCGTGACGTTTCCGGCGGTGGTATCGTAGCCGTCGTCGCCACGATGGGCGATTGAGCGCAGGAACAGGTTCTGCACGGCGTCGGTCGACTGATCGCCAAAGGTGGTGTAGAACGAGCGCTGGTCATAACCTGCGGTATGGAACTCCTGCACGGCGGCGTTGTCGTCGTAGCACTCGCCGTTCATGTTAAAGATAATCACGTCAAACGTCACGCCCACCGGCTGGTCATAGTCCTCGGACAGCGTCGTGGTAGAACTCGTCTGTTTGCTATTGACCTGCGTGTGCGCAGGGATCGTCATATTGACGGTGACCGACTGATTGTCCGTTGTGGTGATCGACTGTTCCTCGGTCTTGCTCGCCTCCCACAACTGGGACATCGTGGTTTCGGCCGAAAACGAAGTCTCGATCTCCTCGCTCGCTGTTGCGGGCACGCCCAGCGACTCCTTGAGGCTCACCGATGCGCCCCACGAGCCGCCTTTGGAATACGATGCGGATTCAGAAGTGCTCGTGCCGACCGTCTCTTCGGTACCGCGGGCGAGCGTGATGCTCTGCGAGGCGTCCTCATAGCCGACGTTAAGTGCCGAGGTAACGAGCTCCTGCTCAGTCTTAGAATCGACAAAGGAATAGCCCGGCGCGTCCTCGGGCGCACAGTTAAGCTTGTTCACGCTGTTGAGCTGCTGAACTCTAAAGTTATAGAACGCGATGCCAAAGCCATTGAAATCGTA
The DNA here is from genome assembly GCA_902479205.1 of uncultured Collinsella sp. Lineage (GTDB taxonomy): Bacteria > Actinomycetota > Coriobacteriia > Coriobacteriales > Coriobacteriaceae > Collinsella. Next base: position 1,332 of record CABSNX010000199.1, read on the forward strand.
CTGATAGGTGCCGCCGAGCTTGTCGACACAAGCAATGGTGGCATAGATGACGTCCTGCTCAGTCGTGTCTTTCGACAGTCCGTCGAGCGGCACGTTTTTACGGAAATCGGAGCCCTTCAGCTTGTGACCGATACAGCCGGCGATATCGTCGGTCAAGCGCTCGTAGACCGCATTGAGGCTTTTTGCAGATGTCAGACCACTCTGCTTCGATTTGTCGGCACCATCGGAATGCTCACCGTTGCCGCCCGAAAGCGCATCATAGAGATAGATGTAGTGACCCTTACCGAAGTCCTTCTCAAAGCCCTTGCCGGCGTGGTCCCAGTACAAAAAGTCCCCGGAATCGTCGCCTCCGCCATAGCCAAGGATGTTATAGGCTAGCGATGCCCAGTTGGGCAACACCTTTTTGACGGCGGCTGTGTAGAACGAGACGTTGTCGTACATCGAGGTACGGCCCTCGAGCTTGCCGTCATCGATATCTACAAACGTGCAGTCGCGATCGTTGACCGTAATGGTGAGCGGGTTGACCACATCACCATAGAGCTCGTCGCGCGATTCATCCTGAAGGGCAAAACCGACCGTCGGCATCCCGCAAAGCGCCGTGACCGCAACGACTACCCAGCACAGGGTCACCTGTGCTCCCCGACGCGCTCGTTGCAAATACTTGGTGAGGTTTTTCATCGCAGTCCTCCCGTCAGTTGCCAATGTACTGAACCAACGTAAAACGCCGCCGCGTCCACAGGGGGCGCGACGGCGCGAAGGAGAACTTAAAAGGCGCAAATGGAACGCGACTCCGTTAAGCGGAGCGCTTGGCCTCGAGCTTGGCCAGAGCGGCAGCCAGGCGCGCGAGGGGTACGCGATAGGGCGAGCAGGACACATAGTCCACGTCGGCCACGTTGAACAGGTCCTTGATGGACTTGGGGTCGCCGCCGTGCTCACCGCACACGCCAAAGTGCATGTCGGGGTTGGTGGCGCGACCTTTCTCGACGGCCATGCGCACGAGCTCCAGCACCGCCGAGTCGATGGTCTCGAAGGGGTTATCCTTCAAGATCTTCTTGTGCATGTACAGCGGAATGAACTTGGCCTCGGCGTCGTCACGCGAGAAACCGAACGTCGTCTGCGTGAGGTCGTTGGTGCCAAAGCAGAAGAAATCGGCGTGCTGGGCGATCTCGTCGGCGACCATGCAGGCGCGAGGCAGCTCGAGCATCGTGCCCACGGGAATGTTGAGCTCGACGCCCTCCTCGGCGGAAACCTCGGCGATCACGCGCTCGATGACCTCGCGAGTCTGAACGTGCTCGGCCGTAATGGAAACGAGCGGGACCATAATCTCGGGACGCGGGTCGACGCCTTCCTTGATAAGGCGAGCGGCAGCCGTTGCCACGGCACGGACCTGCATGAGTGGCAGGTCACCGAAGACGACGGACAGGCGCACACCGCGCAGGCCGAGCATCGGGTTGGACTCGACCATGCCGTCGATACGGCGCAGGCGGGCACGCAGGGCGGCAAGCTCTTTCTCGCTGGCGCCGGCGGCTTCCTTCTTGGTGATGGCTACCTCGAGCTCGCGAGGATTATCCAGGAACTCATGAAGCGGCGGATCAAGCAGGCGAACGACCACATCGCGGCCGGACATGGTCTTGAACATGGACAGGAAGTCCTCAGTCTGGATATTGAGCAAATCGGCCAGAGCCTGCTGCTTCACGGCCTCGTCGTCGGACAGGATGAAGCTCTGGATAATGTTCTTGCGATCGCCCAGGAACATGTGCTCGGTGCGGCACAGACCGATGGCCTCGGCGCCAAACTCGAGCGCGAGCTCGGCATCCTCGGGGTTGTCGGCGTTGACGCGCACATGGTTGGCGTGACCGTCGGTCTCGTCCAGACGGATCTCGTCGGCCCAGGACAGGATGGTGTCCAGGTCGCCGGTGAGCTCAGCGGAGACCAAATCGACAGCGCCATCGACGACGATACCCTGGGTGCCGTCGATGGAGATGATGTCACCCTCGCGCAGCACGCGATCGCTGCCCTCGATACGCACGACCTTCTCGGCCGCGTCGATGTGGAAACGCTCGACACCGCAGACGCAGGATGTACCCATGCCACGGGCGATAACGGCGGCGTGGCTTGTCTTGCCACCATGGCTCGTCAAGATACCCTCGGCGGCGACCATGCCCTTCAGGTCGTCGGGGTTGGTCTCCCAGCGGACCAGAATGACCTTATGGCCCTCGGCAGAACGCGCAACGGCGTCATCGCTCGAGAACACGACCTCGCCCACGGCTGTCTCTTATACACATCTCCGAGCCCACGAGACCGATCAGTA
>CABSNX010000200.1 GCA_902479205.1 uncultured Collinsella sp.
CTCGGACATGCCCTCGGCCTGCGCGCGGTACATGTTGCGCAAGGGACGAATACGAACGAAGTCGTAGATAAAGTCACCCAGGATGATGACATAGGACAAAACGATGCCGACCATCTGAACAGGACTGGACACCGTGCCGCCGGGAGCGAAGTAGAGCGAAGCCCAAATTGCCACGACGAGTACCATGCCGATGGCGAGCACGGCCCACCAGATACGACGGCGCTTGGTGTAGTCCTCATCCTGCTTGAGAAGAATATTCGACACCGTATAGATACGATCCTCGCGAGCACGCTGCTTGGCCTTGCGGGCGCGCTTCTCCTCCTTGGAAAGGCCTTCCAGGTTTTCACCCTTCTCGAGCTCTTTGCGGCGAGCTTTAGACGAAGCCGGCACGACGCGAACGGAGCTCGCTGCTTGGCGGGCGGGTTTAGCAGATGCGGCGGACTTGCGCGCAACCCCGGTAACTTCGTGGGATTGCGTGCGCTTGTTCGTGGCGCTACGGGTACTCACTTATGCGTTCTCCTTCATGCTTGTGAACTGGGAGCCCGTGATGATCTGGAAGGCCTCGCGATAGCGCTCGGACGTGCCATCGATGACCTCGGCGGGCAGGTGCGGGGTCTCCCCCGTCATATCCCAGTTGGCCTTGAGCCAATTGCGGACGAATTGCTTGTCGTAGCTAGGCTGGATCTTGCCCTCCTCGTAGCTGGCGGCGGGCCAGAAACGGCTGGAGTCGGGCGTGAGGCACTCGTCGATCAGCGTGACCTTGCCATCGATAACACCAAACTCAAACTTGGTGTCGGCAATGATGATGCCACGGGTCGCTGCATACTCGGCAGCAGCCTTGTAGATCTTGAGAGACAGATCGCGAATCTGCGTGGCGATGTCCTCGCCAACGATCTCGCAGCAACGCTCAAACGAGATATTCTCGTCGTGATCACCGATCTCGGCCTTCGTGGACGGCGTGAACAGCGGCTCGGGAAGCTTGGAGGCCTCGGTCAGACCCTCGGGCAGCTGGATGCCGCAGACGGTGCCGTTCTCGTCATAGGTCTTCTTGCCCGAACCGGTCAGATAACCGCGGACGATGCACTCGATAGGAATCGTCTGGGCCTTCTTGACCAGCATGGCGCGGCCTGCGAGGTAGTCACGATACTCGGCAAACTCCTCGGGGAAATCCGCCGGATCGATGGAGACGAGGTGGTTGGGGACGATATCGGCAAACTTGTCGAACCAGAATGCCGAGATGCGGTTGAGCACCTCTCCCTTAAACGGAATCTCGTCGGGGAGAATAAAGTCGAACGCAGAAATGCGATCGGTGGCGACCATCAGCAGGTTTTCGCCGGCATCGTAGATATCACGAACCTTGCCACGGGAATCCGGACGACGCTCCATCGTTGTCACGTGAGTCACTCCTTACCTAAATACGACAGAAATGCGGGTTCTTTCCCGCATGTTTTCGCAAACTCGGAGCGGCAGGAACGCGGCCCCTCCTTCTCCGAATAGCGAAAAGCTAGTGCTCCATTGTAGTAGATGCCGCGTCCGCCGTGTGCTCGCGAGGCAGATGAATCGTAAAAGTCGTACCCTTTCCAAGCTCCGACTCCACGGATATGTAGCCATGGTGACGCTCGACGATTTGCTTGGTCACAGCGAGGCCAACGCCCAGGCCGCCGGCTTCGCGGGCGCGGCTGGCATCTGCGCGCCAAAATCGCCCGAAGATGCGCGACAGGTCGTCCTTGGCAATACCGATACCGGTATCCGAAACGGCAATACTGACATGCTTGCGGTCACTGAGCACCGATACCACAACCCAACCGCCCTCGGGGGTGTAGCGCATGGCGTTGCTCATGAGGTTGATGACGCACTGCGTGATCATGTCGGGATCGGCCTCGACAACGTCATCGTGGCCCTGCGTCTCATCTGCAAAGCGCAAACGCAGGTCACGGTCAGCAAACAGGCGCTCCTGGCCATTCACAATCGAACGCACAAACGGCACCATATCCACCGGCTCCAGGTTGAGCGGCGCCGTGCTGTTTTCCATACGTGATAGGTCGAGCATCTGCTGCACCAAACGAGCCAGGCGGCGCGTCTCGGAAGCGACCGTCTCCAGATGCTCATCGTCGGTGGGATACACGCCGTCCTGCATGGCCTCGACCGTTGCAAGCATGGCCATGAGCGGCGTGCGAAGCTCGTGTGCGACATCCGAGGTCAGGCGCTTTTCGTGCTTCATATCTTTCTCGAGCGAGGTGGCCATCTCGTCAAAGGTCTCACCCAACTGATCGATTTCATCGTCGCCGCGCAAACCGGTACGAGCGGACAAATCGCCGTCGCGAATTTGCTTGGCTGTGCTGGTTATACGATGAATCGGTCTGGTAAGCATGCGCGACACGAACGATCCGATAACAACTGAGATGCAGACCGCAACAACCGCGGCAAGGGCCATGGCGTTAAAGGTCTTTTCCCTAAACGCAGAATCCGCCTTGGTGAGCAGGGCATCGGAGCCGATAGCCCATAGCTTCACCTGTCCGACATGCTCGCCAGAAGACGTTATGATTTCGACGTTGGCAACGCTATCGGAGTCGGTGGGCGCCGACGAGACCGGGCTATGCGAGGCCTTTTTACCGCTCGAGCTGCTCGACGCCGATTCGCTCTCGCGCACATCGGCGGTCGCACTTGCCGAAGGCCATGAGTCGTCATAGACGACAACGCCCTTTTTGTTGACAACCTGCATACTCAGGTCGTCGGACACCAAGCTCGATGTCGCGACCGTGCGTAGCTCGCCCGCAGTCCAGTTGCCGTTTTCCTCGTACGACGTCGCAAGCTTTTCGGCGGCAGAATTGGCAATCTCGACGATATTGGAGCGCGTGTAATCCGAAAAGACGGTACCCCACACAACGGAGACAACGCCCACCAGCACCAATACCGTCATGAGCGACGTCAGGGCAAAAGCCAAGGCCATGCGCGAGGGATAGCTCATCGCTGGCCGTGAATCGGAACGAGGCGTGTTCCAACTTGCCTTGGAACCCGCCTCGTTCTCCTGCTTATGCTTTTGCCCAATTTCAAAGCGCGCAGGTGTCATATGTGATTTCCCTATTTCTCGTCCGACTTATCGGTCTTGGCCGGAGCCTCGAAGCGATAACCGACGCCGTGAACGGTGTAGAGCCACTTAGGCTTCTTGGGGTCGTCGCCCAGCTTGGCGCGAAGGTTCTTGACGTGACTGTCGATGGTGCGCTCGTAGCCCTCAAAGTCATAGCCGAGCACCTTCTCGACCAGCTCCATACGGTTATAGACGCGACCGGGATGGCGAGCAAGCGTGGTGAGCAGCTTAAACTCGGAAGCAGTCAGGTCTACTTCCTTGTCCTCGACCAAGATCTTGTGGCCCGAGATATCGATGACCAGATCGCCAAAGTCGAGCACCTCAACGGCGGGCTCGTCTGCCTGGTGAGCACGACGGAACAGGGCGCGGACGCGGGCGACGAGCTCACGCGGCGAGAACGGCTTAATCAGGTAGTCGTCGGCACCAAGCTCAAGGCCGATGATGCGATCCTCGATCTCGCCCTTGGCCGTCAGCATAATGATGGGAACATCCGAGGTGTCGCGAATGGTGCGGCAAACGCGCTCGCCGGGAATCTTGGGGAGCATAAGGTCGA
>CABSNX010000201.1 GCA_902479205.1 uncultured Collinsella sp.
CGCGGTTGCCGCCCACCCACAGCACCGCCACCTCGGCGATATTCATCAAAAAGAAGCTGGAACTGTCGAGACCCACAAACAGGTGGTTGACCTTGATGGCGTTGGCCGCGTAATCGCTAAACACCTCGTCCAGGCGCTGCTCCTCGTGGCGCTCCTTGTTAAATGCGCGGATGACGCGCACGCCCACGATGTTCTCGCGCAGCACCACGTTCATGCGGTCGATAAAGCTCTGCAGGCGCATAAAGATCGGCGCGGCGTTAGCCACCGTAAAGACCGCCGCCACCAGCACGATCGCAACCACCACACCAAGCAGCGTGCCCATGGCGGGATCGATGAACCAAGCAAAAATGATGCCTGCCACGGCCAAGAACGGCACCGGCAGCACCAACTGAATCGTCTGAAGGACAGCTTGCTGAATCACGTTGATGTCGTTGAGTGAGCGCGTGATCATCGAACCCGTGCCAAAGCGCTCAAAGTCGCTGGCGGACAGCTCGAGCGACTTGTCGTACACGGCATTGCGGATATCGCAGGCCACGTTGGCGGCCAGGCGCGCCGAAAGATAGCAGCCCAACACCGTGCCGCCGCTGGCCATGCCGGTCGCGATAAGCATGTACAGGCCGTTGCGTAAAATATAGTCGATGTCGCCCGTGGTAATACCGGTGTTGACCATGTTCGCCAGCATCGTGGGAACCAACAGCGTACCGACGTTATCTATCAGCACCGCAAACAGCGTCACCGCAATCAGACCGCGGTACGGCCTCATAAACCTCATTAAGAGTCGCATGTGTCCCCCTCGCCCTTATCGTCAGCCTCGTTCTCGGCGGCCACTTGCCGTTTAAATGCCTCGCACTCTTCGTTAAGAACATGGGAGAACTTACCGACCAAGCGCATGATCTCGCGCTGTTCCCACGGCTCGAGCGCCTCGAATGCCTGTTGCTCGGCTTTTTGCGCCGGCAACGCGTAGCGCTTGGCAAACTGCACGCCTTCTTCGGTCAGTCGCACAACCTTGTTCTTACGACTGCCCTCGGCAAACTCCAACGTCGCAAGCCCTCGCGCCCTAAGCGTCTTGATCGCCGAATTGATGGTCTGTTTGCTGTAGAACCATTCACTCGTCAGCCGACTCACGGCAACGCTTCCGCCCGCCGCACTCGTGTCGACGAGCATCCAGTAGGCGCAGTCCGAAAGACCGCAGGCGCGCGCGAACTCCGAATAGATACGGTCAAGCCCGTTGAGCATCCGGTCGAAATCGACCGGGCTAACTGCACTATTCATCTCTCCCACCATTCGATAGTCCGAGTTTTGACCAATTAATATCTCTACATTAGTCCGAGTTTTGACTATCGTCAACAAGCTCGTTGTTTATGGTCGGCTCTACATAAGCATATCGACAAAAAAGACCGCCGGCGCGGGGGCGGCGCCGGCGGTTGCGAGAGAATATCGAGTGTTGGCTGTTAAGCAGCGACGGCCTCATAGACCGTAGCACCCGAGAAGCTGTCATGCAGGCTCTTGCCGGCAATCCACGGCAGCTCGACGACCTCGCAGACCGTGTTGACCAGCTCGGAGCAGTCAGTAAAGTGGCCCTTGTCGTTGAGGGCCTCGCAATCCTGAACACGCCAATAGCCATCGGTGTGCGTGATGTAGTACTCGTGATCGTTGATCGACACGAAAGCGCGCGTCTTGGAACGCAGCAGCTTCAGAAATCCTTCGAAATCGGTCTCGACGACATCTCCAGCCTGGAACATGATGTTACCTCCTGGCCCGGCGCCACCACGGCGCATTGATAAACGTTGGTACTCCTTTAGTAAAACCTTTATCAGAGGTTATGCGTTCGTCATTTAGGCAAGTGGTAAAAAACCGCAGGGTAGACGGGATAAAACGTTTAACCATCCCATTGGTTTGTCACATTCTGAAGGTACTTTTATGCAAACCTACTTTCCCAATTGGAATCTATCCTTTTGGCTGGGCAATTGACCGTCTATCGTTTAAGCCCGACGGGTATGAACGGGGCATCTGCAACGCCACCGCAAGGAGACACCATGGAGACTATCGAAGCACTCATTCACCGCCGCAGCTGCCGCAAATACAGCAATCGTCCCGTCGAGGCCGAAAAGCTTGCACGGATTATCGAAGCCGGCCAATATGCACCGAGCGGCATGGGCCGCCAGCCGGTGACGTTTGTCGCCGTCACCGACCCCGCGACCGTCGAGCGTCTCTCACAGCTCAACGCCCAGGTCATGGACAGCAACAGCGACCCCTTCTATGGCGCCAAGACCGTTGTGGTGGTGCTGGTTGACCGCAGCGTGCCCACACATCTGGAAGACGGCTCGCTCGCCATGGGCAACTTGCTCAACGCCGCCTATGCACTGGGTGTCGATTCGTGCTGGATTCACCGCGCGCATGAGGTCTTTGACTCGCCCGAGGGCCTGGAGCTGCTGGCCAGCTGGGGCCTGCCCGCCGACGGCAACCTGCGCGGTGTCGGTAACTGCATTCTTGGCTACGCCGAGGACACGCTACCCGAGGCAAAACCGCGCCGCAACAACGTGGTGTACGTCAAGTAGCGCAGGAGTGTCCCAAACTGCCGGCAGAAAAGGAACGTCCCCTTCTGCCGGCAAGCTATGTTGATATTTGAGTTGTCGTCGCTTCGCTTGTCTGGGTCGTTTCGGCGTCGTCGCCTTGCTTGTCTTCGTCCTTTTGAGCATCGGCGATGGTGGTGGCCGCCGCGACGATGCCGCGCTGGGGCGCGACGCCTGTCTGGGTCTGAGCGCCCTCGATAACTTCTGTGCCTGCATGCGCGAGCTCGGGCGATTTAAACACTGCGTCCAAGTTGGCGCCACCGCCGGCGTAGCCAAGCGCAGCGAGTGCGATGACGATCACTGCAACGACGGCCACGATCGGAACATAACGATGCCAACCAGCCGGATTGAGTCCACTGCGGCGAGCCGCCCCGCGGCTGATGTAACCGCTGTCTCTTATACACATCTGACGCTGCCGACGAGAGCTTTGAGCCCACCACGCGTTTGCGGCCCCACAGCGAGGACTCTGCCTGCATTGCCAAGCGGGCGCTTGCCGAAGGATAGCCGTATTTAGTGCGCTTGAACGAGCCATCAAACCCCGAAGCGTGTTTACCCCACGTCACCGATGTCGTGCGTCGGTTGACCGGCGCGGCACTCCGCCTTCTGCGGCTCGGTTTTGAAGTCTCAGCCATATGCCCTCGCACGCCGTAACCAAATCGAAACAATAACGCTTTGGACTGTAGCACACGCGTCGCGCGCGGTCACGGGCGCCTCGCTCAACGGTCATCGTCCTTCAGCAAGCGCCACAGCGTTGTACGGCTTATGCCCAGTACCTCCGCCGCACGGGTTCGGTTGCCGTGGAGATGATCTACAACCAGATGCGCGATATCTCGCTCGGTATCGGCCAGCGGTCGCAGGATATACAGGTCGCTTTCGAGCGTCGGGGCGCCAAAGGCTGCGGTCTTAATCACGTCCTCTTGGGCGAGCACTTCCTCCGCCACAGCGCGGTCCACCGTGCCCGCCCCCACCAATATATACAGTCGTTCCGAGACCTCGCGGAGCTGCAGATAGTTGCGCGGCCAGCGGTAAGCATCGAGCGTCTTCGTCGCCGCGGCAGACAGCGTGGG
>CABSNX010000202.1 GCA_902479205.1 uncultured Collinsella sp.
GGCCCCATGCCTGGTGTTACCCCTGCAGAAGTTCTGTCCAACTTTGGCATTACGCTGGTCGAAGACCCCGCCGAGAACCAGCCCCGTCTGCTGGTCGATCTACCCGCCGCGGAGCTCGTCGAGCACGCTATCCGCCGCGAAGAAGGTCGCATGGCATCCAACGGCGCGCTGGTGATCGAGACGGGGGAGCGCACCGGCCGTTCCCCCAATGACCGCTTTATCGTCGACACCCCCGATGTTCACGACAAGATCGCCTGGGGCGCCGTCAACCGCCCTCTTTCGATCGAGAGCTACGAGACCATCAAGGCCGGTATTGTCGACTACCTCAACGAGCGCGACGTGTTCGTCACCCGCGGCATGGCCGGCACCGACCGCAACCATACGCGTCGCCTGCTCGTCGCCTGCGAGCGTGCCAGCCAGGCGCTGTTCATTAAGCAAATGCTCGCCCGTCCGCTCGCCCGCGAAATTGCGCGCACCGGCGAGCCGGACTTCTGCGTGCTCGCCGCGCCGGGCTACCAGTGCGATCCCGCCATTAAGGGCCTCAACTCCAGCGCCGCCGTGGTCATTAACTTCCAGGAGCGCGTGATTCTGGTTGCCGGCACCGGTTACTCCGGCGAAATCAAAAAGTCCATCTTCAGCGTCATGAATTACCTACTGCCCGTCGAGGACGACGTGCTACCCATGCACTGCTCGGCCAGCATGGATCCCGTCACGCACGAGACGGCCGTGTTCTTTGGCCTTTCCGGCACGGGCAAGACCACGCTTTCGGCCAACCCCACGCGCCTGCTGATCGGCGACGACGAGCACGGCTGGTCCGACATGGGCATCTTCAACATCGAGGGAGGCTGCTATGCCAAGTGCGAGGGCCTGGACGCGTTCCATGAGCCCGAGATCTTCAACGCCGTCCGCTTTGGCGCCATCTGCGAAAACGTGGTGCTCGATGAGAATCGCAAGCCTAACTATGATGATGTCTCGATCACGCACAATACGCGCGTGGCCTATCCCGTCGAGCACATTCCCAACGCGTGGACCAAGGGCATGGGCACCACCCCGAGCGTTGTGCTGTTTTTGACCTGTGATGCCTTTGGCGTGCTGCCGCCCATCTCGCGCCTGACGGCCGACGCCGCCATGTATCACTTTGTGACGGGCTTTACGGCCAAGATCCCCGGCACCGAGGTCGGCGTCACCGAGCCCACGCCCACGTTCTCCTCGCTGTTTGGCGAGCCGTTTATGCCGCTCGATCCCATGGTCTATGCCAAGATGCTCGGCGAGCGTATCGCCGACGGTCGCACCCGCGTCTATCTGGTCAACACTGGCTGGATTGGCGGCGGCTACGGCGTGGGCCATCGCATCGAGCTTGCCTACACGCGTGCCCTGGTGGCCCGCGCTCTCGACGGTACCATCGAGGACAGCGAGTTCGTGCACGACGACATCTTTAACGTCGACATTCCCACCACGTGCCATGGCGTGCCCGACGGCATTCTGGTGCCGCGCCAGTACTGGCAGAGCACCGCTCGCTACGACGAGGCCGCGCACAACCTGGCCGTGATGTTTGAGGAGAACTTCGAGAAGAAGTACTCGCACCTGCCCGAGTCCGTCAAAGCCGCCGGCCCGCACGCCCAGGTGTCCGCCGAGGCCCGTCATCGCGGCCGCGGGTTGCTGGGACTCCGCCGCTAGCGCCGCCTTAGACCCAAAACCACCACGAAGGGGACAGGCACCTTTGTGGTGGTTTTGCTCGCGCGGATGACTCAGGTTACAATACGCCTGACATATCGTCCCCTTCTCCGGATGGGGACAGCGCAAGCGCTCTTGTGGCGGCACCGTAGGACTTTGAAGGTGGCCGTCGTAAGGGCGCTTTTTGTTTGGGTGCCCTCGCTCGGGCGCGAATCGTGAAGGGAGCACGTATGAAGAGCTTTATTGCCGAGGATTCATTTTGGGAGCTGTTTCCTCAGGCGGCGGTCGGTGTTGTGGTCGTGGAGGGTATGAAGCCCGCGGCCCAGATACCTCAAGAGGATGTGGACGCGATAGCGGCGCTGCTCGACCGTGCCAATATCGATGCGGAGCGTCATCTGACCAGCGATACAATCAGCGAGAACGCACCGGTCAAGGCATGGCGCGAGGCCTATCGTCTGTTCAAGACCAAAAAGGGCGCGCGCTGTTCAATCGAGAACCTGCTCAAGCGCGTGCTCAAGGGCAAGCCGGTGGGCCACATTACGCCCGCGGTGGATATCTATAACACGGTGTCGCTGTCCTATGCACTGCCCGTGGGAGGCGAGGATCTGCATGCGATTGAGGGGGACCTTCGCCTGAAGGTGACCGACGGCGGGGATGCGTTCCTGCCGCTTGGCGAGGAAGCGGACGACCCGACGCTGCCCGGCGAGCTCGCCTACATTGACGATGCGGGCGCCGTGTGCCGCTGCTGGAACTGGCGCGACGGCGTTCGAACGGCTCTATCCGACGATTCGGCCGACGCATTCCTGGCGATTGAGTGCGTAGAGCCTGAGCGAATGGGGGACTGCCAGGCCGCCATCGACCGTCTTGCCGATATGCTCGAGCGCTATCTGGGAGCGACGGTTGTCGTTAAGACGCTTGTGACCCGCGACAATCCCTGCGTAGAGCTCTAGCGGCGCCTAGAACCTATTGATGCCCCAAACCACCACAAGGGTGCCTGTCCCCTTTGTGGTGGTTTTTATGTTGATGAGTTAACAAATAGGGTACGCAGTGCTGGCGGCCGCTGGGTACGGTTAAGATGTTTACCCGTTAGCATTATGCAAGCGAAAGGCGGGCGTCTCCCATGCAGCAGAGCGACGAGACACGTTTCGAGGACTTTGTCGGACTGATCAGCGGACTCTACAAGGAGATCCAGCGCATTAAGACATCTGAGGGCGCAAGGCTGGGCCTTAAGGGCTCCGACATCATGTGCCTGTACTATCTTGAGCGCAGCAAGGACGGCCTGACTGGTGCCGACCTCGCCCGCATGGCTGGCGTGACCCGCGCTGCCGTCTCGCGCACGCTGGCGCATCTGGAGGAGGGCGGCTACGTCGAAGTCGACGATTCGGGCGATGCCGCCGTTAAGTATCGCGCCCCGGTTCGCCTGACCACGTTGGGCGGCGAGAGCATGAACGAGGCCGATTGCATTATTCGTGAAGTGCTCGACACCACCGGCAAGGCCATGGGCGTGGAGCAGCGTGAGCAGATGTATGCGTCGCTGCGTACGATTCTCAACACCTTGCGCGAGCTGTAGGGCCGCCTAGGCATTTGCTTCCCATTAACAACTGCATCGTCCCGTTTGAGCGCGTATACCGTGCCGGGGCATTGCTGTCAAAATTCCCTGCGCGGGACCTGCGCAAGAAAGGATTCGCTATGTCCGTCCGCATTATTACCGATTCCGCAAGCGATATGTCGCCGGCCGAGCACCCGGCACTGGACGTTTTGCCGCTGTCCGTCACCTTTGGCACCGATGTGTACATGGATGGCGTCGACATCGATCACCAGCGCTTTTACGAGATGCTCGTGGAGCGCGATGAGCTGCCCAAGACCGGCCAGGTCAACCCGTACGCGTTCTCGCAGGCTATCGCCGAGATTCGCGAAGCCGGCGATGAGGCTGTGATTATTACCGTGGGCGCTAAGCTGTC
>CABSNX010000203.1 GCA_902479205.1 uncultured Collinsella sp.
GGTTTCGGTTCCGATGTTCCACTGTCTCGATCTGTAACATCTAGCGGCCCTTTTCGATCCTAGATGTTACAGATTGAGATGAAATGATCGGCGGCGATCGTTTGTCTCAATCTGTAACAGCCGCTCGTCAAATAGGGGCCCAGATGTTACAGGTCGAGACAAACGGAACCACCGCAAAGGCGCCTATGAACTGCGCCCCGAAACTTGGACTGAATAAATAGCGACTACGCCGCAAGGGCCCGGTTCCGGAACTCCTCCGGCGTCAGGCCCTTCAATCTTACCTGCCTGCGCCGCGTGTTCCAATGGGCTATGTACTCCTCCAGGTCGCGCTTGAAGTCCCCGAAGCTGCCCCACTCCCTGCCGCGGTAGAACTCGTCCTTCACGTGGCCGAAGAGCTGCTCGGTGGCGGCGTTGTCGATGCAGTTCCCCTTGCGCGACATGCTCTGGGTGATGCCCGCCCCCTCCAGCCTGGAGGCGTAGGACTCGTGCTGGTACTGCCAGCCCATGTCCGAGTGCATGGTCGGTGCCGCCCCGTCGGGCAGGGCCTCGAGGAGCCGGTCGAGCATCCTGTGCTGCTGGGCGAGGTCCGGCGAGGTCGATATGTCGCTCGCCACGATCTCCTTCGTGCAGAAGTCGAGCACCGGGGCCCAGTAGGCCTTGGCGCCGGCCACCTTGAACTCGGTGACGTCGGTGCCGAGCTTCTGCCACGGCCCCTCGGCGCCGAAGTCCCTCGCGATGACGTTCTCGAACGTGCTCCCCACGAGCCCCCTGTAGGAGCTGTACCGGCGGCGGGAGCCCCGGCGGCGTATCCCGCACCGGATGCCCATCTCGCGCATCATCTTGAGCACGGTCTTGTCGGCCACGACCGCGCCCAGCTCGGCGCGCAGGCACATGGCTATCTGCCGGTGCCCGCAGCCGTTGGCGGTGCGCGAGAATATCTCGGCCGCGGCGTCGCGCAGCTCGGGCCTGGTCGGCCTCCGCGGGTGCGCCAGCGCGTAGTAGTAGGTCGACCTCCCGAGCCCCGAGCACTCCAGCAGGTGGCGCAGGGAGTGCCCCTCCGCGCGCAGCGCCCTCACCGCCTCGGCCGCCGCCCTGGTCAGAGCCCGTCCCGCTCGACCAGGGCGCGCAATTTTTTTAGGTAGGCGACCTCGGCCTCGAGCCTGCGGCAGCGCTCCTCGAGCTCCTGCTCGCGGGTGCGGGCCCGGGGTTTCGACCTCGACCCCCTCGGCCTGCCCTTCGGGCGGGACCGCAGCGCCTCGGCGCCGCCCTCGCGGTAGAGCCTGCACCAGCGCTCCAGCGGGGACTTCGACCTGATCCCGAACTCAGCCATGGCGTCGGCCTTCGCCATCCCGCCGTCGACCACGGCCGACGCCGCGGCGACCCTCTGCTCGAATGTGTACCTGGATTGTTTCCCGCCCATGGACAGCAGCGCCTCGCTTCCGAACGCCCGGTATACCCACTGCCATTCTCTCACGGTCTCGCGGGGGACGGATAGGGCCTCGGCCGCCGGCTTGCAGCCGACACCGGCGTCGAAGAGCTCGACGGCCCGCCTCCTGGACTCCAGGTCGTGCTTCACCCTGAGGTCTATACTCATGGAAAACTGGAGTGGGTATGATGAATTGGACACCTAGTTAAGAGCGAAAGGTGTTCAAGATGACCCAAAGAAGAAAGCGATACGACAGGCAGTTCAAGGTCTCGGCGGCAAAGGTGGTCCTGTCCGGGGAAATGACGGTCAAAGGCCTATCGGAGGAACTCGGCATAAAGGATTCGACGCTGAGAAGATGGGCCCGCGAATACGAGGAGATGGGAGACGGCGCGTTCCCCGGAAACGGCTCCCCGAAGATCAACAAGGACTACGAGATCGTGAAGCTCAAGAAGAAGGTCGAGGAGCTCGAGCGCGAGAACGAGATACTAAAAAATTTCCGGGCCTTCTTGAGTCAAGACCATGCGTGAGGTTCGAGTTCCTCAAAGAGCATAGGGGCGAGATCGGCCCCATCAAGAAGGCATGCGGGCTGATGAAAGTCTCGAAATCCGGTTTCTACGAGTATCTCGGCCGGAAGAAGTCCGACGCCCAGATAGAGCGGGAGGCGATCGAAGGTTTCGTCGTCGAGGCCTTCGAGCGGCACAAGGGCCGTTACGGCTACCGGCGCATCAACCGCGAACTGCGAAAAAGCGGCATCGTCGTGAGCGAGAAGCGCGTGCTCCGCATCATGCAGAAGCTCGGACTTGCCGGAAAGGGCGCGACCCGAAAACACCGCATCCAGAAGAAGGTCGAGCCGGGAGACCCTCGGTTGAACCTGGTAGAGCGCGCTTTCACCGTGGGCGAGCGCAACAGGCTTTGGGTGGGCGACATCACCTACATACCCACAAGAGAAGGGTGGCTCTATCTCGCAGCCGTGATAGACGCCTTCTCCCGCAAGGTCGTGGGCTGGTCGATGTCCGAGCGCATCACCGAGAAGGTCGCGATCGACGCGATGGAGCAGGCGGTCGGCAGGGAGGGTCCGCCAGATGACGGCAGCCTCGTCTTCCATGACGATCAGGGCGCGCAGTACACCTCCCGTTCCTTCCAGCGGTGTCTGGACTCGCATGGCATAGTCCAGTCGGTATCAAGGCCCGGCACGCCGCTGGACAACGCGGTGGCCGAGTCGTTCTTCAAGACGCTGAAAAGGGAATTGGTGAAAGAGAGGAGCTATGGGACGAGGGACGAGGCCAAGCAGGACATCTTCAAGTACATAGAGCTCTATTACAATAGGGTGCGCATGCATTCCACCCTGGGCTACATGTCTCCAGTGGAATACGAGCGGCAATACGCTTGAGGATCCTTAAAAGAAAGTCCAGTTTATCCTTCCCACTCCAGGGCGAGCGCCTGTTCCAGGCCGGCGAGGTTGAAGCCGTTGATACCATCGACCATATCGAGATTCGCATGTTTGGTGCGTTTCGCGCCGAGCGCGACGGGTTTCCCATCACGGACAAAATGTGGCGCCGCAAGAAGGCGGCGACACTTGCCGAGCGGCTTGCGCTGGGCATGGATGCGCTCGTCGATCGTGAGACGCTGGCCATGGAGCTGTGGCCCCATGCCGAGTTCAATAGCGCCCGCAACAACCTGTACTCGACGATATCGCGCTTGCGGTCGGCTTTGGGACCGACGCCGGATGGCAAGTCGTGTGTGCTCATCCAAAATGAATGCATCGGGCTCAACGGTGACTACGTCAAGACCGATGTACGGCTGTTTGATCAGATAAGCCGCGAGGTTTTGGGAAATCGCACGGGTGCGCGCGGGCCCCATTTAGTTGAGCTGTGCCTTAAGATTGAGCAGCTTTATGCCGGACCGCTGTATGTTCCCAATGGCTGTAATCCCACCTACTTTTTGCGTATGCGACGCATTATGCAGTCAAAGTACATCGATTGCATGATTAAGGGAGCAAATGCCGCTCTAGAAGAAAACGATCTGCAGTCGGCGATTTGGCTGGCGGAGTCGGGGCTTCGGCAGGAAACGGCGCGTGAGGATATGGTGCGCTGCGCCATGCGCGTCTACAGTGCGGCGGGGCGGCGGCGCGATATCGTCGAGCTATACAGCGGGCATATGCACCTGTCTCTTATACACATCTGACGCTGCCGACGAATAG
>CABSNX010000204.1 GCA_902479205.1 uncultured Collinsella sp.
GAGATACTGATCGGTCTCGTGGGCTCGGAGATGTGTATAAGAGACAGCCCCAGCAAGTACTCGACAACTTGACGCGAGCAATCGAACTGGTCGTTATCGACCGTTGAACAGAGCGGGTGCTCCAACATCGTAACGAGCACCGTCTGCATGCCGGGCAGCGGCTCAAAAGTGCCAAAGTCTGCCGGCATGCGGTTCATGATCACGACCATGCCATCCACCGGCAGCGCGCTCATGCGTGACGATGCGCTCTCGAGGGTATACGGATGCCCGTCTACTTTAGTGAGGGTGATGGCATAGCCATGTTTGTCGGCCGCGGCAGCAAAGCCCTCCATACGGTCGAGGTTGCCGGTACCGGTAATGTTGAACATGGCGACGCCAACGGTCTTAAACTTGCCACGGCGCAACGATCGACCGGCAAAATTGGGGCGATACCCCAGCTCGCGCATGGCGGCACGCACGCGCTCCTTGGTCTCGGGGCGCACGCTGGGCGAATCGTGCACGGTGCGCGAGACCGTCTGCTCCGAGACGCCCGCGAGGCGCGCCACGTCTTTGACGGATACCGATTTTTTAACAGCGGCCATAGGTCGATCTTTCTATGTCAACGATGCCATTGGTGGCACCCTACGCAGTCAAATGAAACGTCTTCAAGTATATCTAACGCCTCCCCCACCATACGCTCACCACCCAAAACCTACCGTTCACCGACATTTTTGCTTCCCCGAACGGCTTTTGTCGCCCAAATGTTAACGTTGCCATTGTGCAAACACAGAGCCACCGGGCGGCTCAAACGTTTACGCGTAAGGAATCGACGGTTCGCAGGCACAGGAACCACCGGTTCGCGTCTTTTTTGTGTCACAAAATGGCAACGTCAACATTTTGGCAACCGAACGTCAAAAGCTACCATCGTTGCTAACCCACCGACTCTTAGGAGCATTGCATGGAGCAACTCATCGCCATCATCGAAAAGGGTCAGCCCTTTTTCAACGCGATCGCCCGCAACAAGTACCTCAAGGCGATCCGCGACGGCTTTATCTCCGTCATCCCCATCATCATCTTCTCGTCCATCTTCTGCCTGGTAGCCTCGGTCCCCAACATCTGGGGTTTCTACTGGCCCGATGACATCAACAACGCTCTGTGGAAGTGCTACAACTACTCCATGGGCATCCTGGCCATCGCCTGCGCCGCCACCACGGCCAAGCACTTCGCCGACGCTCAGAACCGCGACCTGCCCAAGAACAACCAGATCAACTTCATCTCGTGCATGTGCGCGGCCATCATCGGCTTCTTGCTCCTTTCGAGCGACACCATCGCCACGGACGCTGCCAGCGGTTTCAACACCACCTACCTTGGTTCCAAGGGCCTGCTGACCGCTTTCATCGCTGCGTTTGTGACCGGCATCATCTACAAGTTCTTCATTAAGCGCAACATCACCGTCAAGATGCCCGAGCAGGTTCCGCCCAACATCTCGCAGACCTTCAAGGACATCATCCCCTTCTCCGTCTGCATCACCGTCTTTTGGGTTTTTGACATCGTCTTCCGCGCTGCTTTTGGCTTCTGCTTTGCCCAGGGCGTCATCCAGGTGTTCCAGCCCCTGTTCACCGCTGCCGACGGCTATATCGGCCTCGCTGTGATTTACGGCGCCATGAGCCTCTTCTGGTTCGTCGGCGTCCACGGCCCCTCGATCGTCGAGCCCGCCATCGCCGCCGCTCTCGTTGCCAACATGACCGACAACCTGGCTGCGTTCCAGGCTGGCCAGCACGCTTCCGCTGTCCTGACCCAGGGTGCCCAGTACTTCGTCGTCTGCATGGGTGGCACCGGCGCCACGCTCGTCCTGGTCTTTATGTTCTGCTTCCTGGCCAAGTCCCAGGAGATGCGCGCCGTCGGTAAGGCCGCCATCGTCCCCGTCTGCTTTGCCGTCAACGAGCCGCTGCTGTTCGCCGCACCCATCGTGCTCAATCCCGTCTTCTTTGTCCCGTTTGTCTTTGCCCCGATCGCCAACATCTGGATCCTCAAGATCTTTATCGACTTCTTGGGCATGAACGGCTTTATGTACACCCTGCCCTGGACCGTCCCCGGCCCCATCGGCACCATCATGGGCCTGGGCTTCCAGCCGCTCGCCTTTGTGATGCTCGCCCTTATCCTGGTCGTCGACTTCGTTCTGTACTATCCGTTCTTCCGTGCCTATGACGCCCAGAAGTGCGCCGAGGAGGCCGAGATTTCCGAGGAGGAGCTCGCCGCCAAGAACGCCGAGAAAGCCGCCAAGCTCAACGATGCCTTCCAGGGCAAGGCTGACGCCAAGAGCGTTGCCGCCGGCGCTGCTGCCGAGGCCGTGAAGGCCGACGCCCCCGCCGCTGTCGCCACCGAGGCAACGACCGCCAGCGACCTCAACGGCAAGCGCGTGCTCGTGCTCTGCCAGGGCGGCGGTACCTCGGGCCTGCTCGCCAACGCGCTGGCCAAGGCCGCCAAGGAGCGCGGCATTAACCTCGAGACCGCTGCCGAGGCCTATGGCAACCACGTGGACATGCTCCCCGACTTTGACCTGGTCGTCCTGGCCCCGCAGGCCGCAAGCTACCTGGCCGACCTGCAGAAGGACTGTGAGCGCGTGGGCAACAAGTGCGTCGCCTGCCGTGGCAAGCAGTACATCGAGCTCTCCCAGAACGGCGACAAGTCTCTCGCCTTCGTGAGTGAGCAACTTTCGAAGTAAGTAACGCCCAGGGCCAGCCGACCATCCAAGACCGGCTGGCCCTTCGATTTAGACGATTGGATCATCATGTCCGTTAATCCTGCTAGCGTCACCAACCCGCCCGCGCAGTTTCCCGAGGACTTTGTCTTTGGCGGCGCCACCGCTGCCTACCAGGTAGAGGGCGAGACCCGCACTCACGGTAAGGGCAAGGTTGCCTGGGACGACTTTCTGGAGGCCCAGGGGCGCTTCTCCCCCGACCCCGCTTCGGACTTCTACAACCAGTACCCCGTCGACCTGGAGCTGTGCGAGGAGTTCGGCATCAACGGCATTCGCCTCTCCATCGCCTGGAGCCGCATCTTCCCCAACGGCACCGGCGAAATCAACCCCGAGGGCGTCCAGTTCTACCACGATCTCTTCGCCGAGTGCCACAAGCACCACGTTGAGCCGTTCGTCACGCTGCATCACTTTGACACGCCGCTTCCCCTCTTTGAGAAGGGCGACTTCCTCAACCGCGAGACCATCGACGCCTTTGTGGACTTTGCCACCTTCTGCTTTAAGGAGTACGCCGACCAGGTGACCTACTGGTTCACCTTTAACGAGATCTGGGCCGACGCCTCCAACACCTACATCGAGGGCACCTTCCCCGGTGGCGTCAAGGCGCATCTGGCCGAGGCCTTCCAGTGCGAGCACAACATGATGCTCGCCCACGCCAAGGCCGTGCTGGCCTTCCACAACGGCGGTTTTAAGGGCAAGATCGGCGTCATTCAGTCGCTGGAGTTTAAGTACCCGCTCAACGAGAACGACCCCGCCGACATCAAAGCCGCCAACAACGAGCACGTGCTGCAAAACCAGTTTTTGCTCGACGCGACGTTCCGCGGCGAGTATGCCCCCGACACCCTCGAGTGCGCCAACCGCCTGGCTGCCGTCTCGGGCGGC
>CABSNX010000205.1 GCA_902479205.1 uncultured Collinsella sp.
GATCGGTCTCGTGGGCTCGGAGATGTGTATAAGAGACAGCTCATGGGCCGCTTCAAGCACGCGCCCGCCGACGCGTTCGAAAAATCTCACGCCGTGGATACAGTCGCCCGGAGCGAGGAGGGCTTCGTCCTCCTCGGCAACCACGTCTACCGTAAGGAGTAAGCATGCCGCTCAATTCCAAGCAGCTCTGGCAGGAGCGCAGCCGCCTCGCCGAGGAGCAGCACAAGGCCGCCGATTCCGGCGACCAGAACAAGGCCCTCATCATCGAGGGCCAGATTCAGCAGCTCGACCTGACCCTCGAGCACGTCATCGAGGAGGAGGACGCCGCCCGCAACGCGCCCGCCCCCAAGGTCCCCACGCCCAAGGCATCCTTCGCCGAGCGCATCCTCGGCCCGCGCGATGAGTTCCGAGGTCTCTACCGCGGCTTCAAGAACGAGGCCACCGTCGTCACCGTCGGCGCGCCCACCGAGATCGAGCTGACCCTCGACCCGAAGCCCGACAGCCTGTTCGGCAGCTTCGCCGACACGCTGCGCGAGACTCCCGCCACCGGTTCCGTCACCTACAAGCAGCGCTCCACGCAGACGGGCATGCCCGCCACCTGGGGCGGCGTGGTCGACGGCACCTCCGCAGCCAAGGCCAAGGTCCTGTACTCCTACAAGGACGCCGTGGCCAACAAGGAGACCCTCGCCGGATACGTCCCCGTCTCCGAGGACACGCTCAAGGACTACGACGAGCTCTTGAGCATCATCCAGCACGACCTCCTGCTCGACCTGAACAGCGTCACCGACGACCACATGTTCAGCGGCAACAACTCCACCGGCATCGTCGGCATCAAGAACACCACCGGCATCCTCGAGTTCGAGGAGCACGTCGGCGGCCTGTACTACGAGGCAATCCGCAAGATGCGCACCAAGGTCATGCTGACCGCCAAGCGCGTCCCGACCCACGTGCTCGTCTCCCCGATCATCAAGCAGGAGATCGACCTGTACAAGACCGAGACCGGCCTGTACCAGTCCATCACCGGCGACGTGCTCTGGGGCATGAAGGTCGTGGAAGACCCGAACTGCGACGGCCTGCTCGTGTACGACTCCTACGCAGCCGAGCGCCGCTCCATCCACGGCACCACGGTCGACGTCGACCGCGTCAACGACCAGTTCATCCACAACGAGCTGTGCATCCGTGCCGAGCACACCAAGGCGCTGCAGGTCCGCTATCCCGACGCCTTCTGCTACGCCTCCAAGACGAACCTCGACACCGCAGCGGCGTAAGGGGGGGAGCCATGGAGACCTACACCTCACCCAAGCGCGTCGTGCGCGACGGCCACCTTGTCGCCTTCGAGGGCGAAGTCATGTCCGCCGACGAGGCCGTGCGACGCGGCCTCGCCGTCGAGGCCGTGAAGGCACCCGAGCCGCAGGCCGAGGACCTGACCGTCAAGGAGATCAAGGCCAAGCTCGACGCCGAGGGCATCGAGTACCCCAAGGCGGCCAAGAAGGAAGAGCTTCTGGCGCTCCTCGAGGCCGACCTCTACGACGACGAGGAGGAGTAGCGGTGCTCGTCCAGCCCTACAGCACGCTGCGCGTCGCCTACACGGACGAGCTGGCACTTGAGACGGAGGCCGCGCCCGACCGCGCGGCCCTCCTTTTGGGCAGCGGAACGTCCCTCGAGTACAGACTCGAGGACGGAAAGCTGAAGCTCCCGCGCATCGCGGCACCCGATTCCGTGCGAATCAACTGGTATCGCGGTGACGACCTGCTGTTCGCCACGTTCCTCGCGGTGGTCACGCGCCACTACTTCAGGCTCGAGCAGCTAAAGGGCATGGACGACACCGACGACTTCTCCGACGTGACCGAGGAGGAGTTCTGGGCCGCGCGGCAGGCGGCCACCGAGACGTTCGAGCGCAACGCGAGGCGCAGCTTCGTGCAGCAGATGGGCGTCACGGAGACCTTCGGCGGCGGCTTCGTCTGGCTCGACCACAACGACGTGGCCGAGGTCCTCACCCCCGGCTGGTCGCTCGTGAGCGACTGCCAGGCTGTCGGCCCCGAGGGGCGCGCGACCATCCGCTACCGCTACGGCCTAACCGAGGTGCCGGAGCGCGTGAGCGAGGCCGTACTGCGGCTCGCGGCCTACTACCTGCGGCCGTCCGCCACGCCCGAGAGGGCCACGGGCGAGGCCACCGACGCCGGTTTCATCCGCTACACGCTCGCCGGGCGCGACGGCGCGACGGGCCTGCCGGAGGTCGACGCCGCCATTGAGCAGTTCGGCCGGTGCAGGGCGGTGGTCATGTGATCGCCATGCCCTACGCCGAGGCCGCCACGGCCCTGTTCGAGCGCGCGTCGCTCGTGCTGTCCGAGGGCGCGCTGGCCATGTACGGCGACGGCGGCAAGGTGCCCGAGGTCCACGACCACATCCCGCCGAAGCGCCCGCCGTTCCTCGCGTGGTGCGACCCGCTGGCCGACATGGACAGCACGACGGGCGGGGCCACGAGCGCCGAGTACGCCAAGCAGTTCACGCTGCACGTCTACCTGTTCGCCACGCACGCCAAGTTCGACGTCGCGCGCGAGAGCGTGCAGCGCTGGGTCAACTCGCTTTGCTACGGCATCGCCGCCGACGCGACTCTCGGCGGCGCGGTCGACTGCGCGATTCCGCGCATGAGCGACGCGGGCTACGACTCGACCCCCGACAAGAAGTACGTGGTGGCGGCCCAGGTCGATGTGACCTGCAAGGTCTTCTCGGCCTGCCCCAGAGAGTTCAAGGAGCTGGTGCGCAATGCTTCGCGCGGCTAAGGGTTTCGAGGCCACCTACAACGGCCTCACGTATCGAGCGAAGAAGGGCGAGCAGGTCGAGGGCCTGCCCACGTCCCTCCTGACCATCCTGAAGCGGGACGGAATCGTGAAGGAGTCCCGCACGTCCAAGAAGGAGACGGCAGATGATTAACACATCCATCGGCCTCCTCGGCGTCGCCCGCCAGGAGTCCAAGACCAAGGCCGCGCCGACGCCGACGTTCCGGCACGGCCTCACCGGCGGCGGCCTGATCAAGCCCGAGCGCACCGTCGAGCAGAAGAACGTGGCGTGCGGCCTGCGAGCCAACACCACCAACGGGGCCTACGTCTCCGAGGTCAACATGGCCGTCGACTTCGAGACGCTGGCCTACGCCGACTCGCTGGTGCTCTACATCCTCGCCGCCATGGGCAACATCGTCACCACGTCGGCCGAGAAGCCCGGCTACTACAAGCACGTGATCACCCTCGGCTCCGAGATTCCCTTCCTGACCTTCTGGGGCCAGGTGGGTAACACGTCGGCCGCCACGGTGCACAAGGCCACGGGCTGCAAGATCGACACGCTGTCGCTCTCCTTCGAGGGCAACGCGCCGCTCGACATCGGCATCACGGCCGCAGGCATCGACGCCGCCCTGTTCGGCGGCTGGTCCGGCGAGACGGAGCCCTCGTGCTTCGACGGCTACTTCATCCCGACCAACGGCGTGTTCAAGTTCTCCCCCAACGACCAGACCCCCATCGAGGTGCTGGTGACCAAGGGCGAGTTCGAGCTTTCCAACAGCCTCACGTCCTACCGAGGCGCGGGCCGCGTCCTGTCTCTTATACACATCTCCGAG
>CABSNX010000206.1 GCA_902479205.1 uncultured Collinsella sp.
GCGTGGCCTCCGCAAGCGAAAACTCCTCGGTCTTGGACATCTCGACCAGCGTGATAGCGCAATTATGCTCGCGAGCAGCGCTGGCGATGCCGTCGATCATTGAGAGGTTGCCAAACTTGGTGACATCGTTGACGCACAGGCCGACCGAATGGTAGCGGCCGTCGCGCAGC
This sequence comes from uncultured Collinsella sp., assembly GCA_902479205.1. GTDB lineage: Bacteria > Actinomycetota > Coriobacteriia > Coriobacteriales > Coriobacteriaceae > Collinsella. Next base: position 171 of record CABSNX010000206.1, read on the forward strand.
GAGCGACCGGCATAACTCGGACGAAAGCCGAGCTCTTGCATAGCGGCCTGCACGCGCTGGCGCGTCTGCTCGTTAACGTTGGGCAAGCCGTTGGCGACACGCGAAACCGTCTGCTGCGAAACGCCGGCAGCGCGGGCGACGTCGGTCATGGAGACCGGACGCGTACCTGTATCGTTGGACGGGCGCCTTGCCACAGGATCACCTTCACCCTTGCGAGATCTGAATAGCGTGAATGCCGGCCCGGGCAGGAGTTTAGCCCGCGCCGAGGCCCGCTATCGTCGGACGCATGTTAACGTACTCTACTTTTTCAATCCGCATCTCTTCTGCTTTATAAGTCCATACGGCAATACCGTTCACGGCTGAATTTCTACCGATTACCAGATTCTCAAAAAGTGACAAGAGTTGTGTTATGAGTACGTTAACATAGCCCGTAACGTGCGGCATCGTGAACACTTGGTTCATGCCGCTTCAAGTTGTTAACGTACTCATAACGGCGCAAAACTTACCCGTACGCGCCAAGGAAAGGACTCCGATGACCACCCCCGACGAAAAGACACTCGCCACGCTCACCAAGCTGTTTGAGGAGGAGTTTGGGCCCATCGGCGATCGCCAGGTGCTCTATGTGCACGCGCCCGGCCGTTCCGAAATCAGTGGCAACCACACCGACCACGAGGGCGGCCACGTCATCGCCGGCTCGCTCGATGTCGCCGTCGACGGTATCGCCGTGGCAACCGACTCCAACAAGGTCCGCGTCGCCGACGAGGGCTATCCCACGTTTGAGATCGCGCTCGACACGCTAGACGTTCAGGAGTCCGAGAAGGGCACGTCCGCAAGCCTCGTGCGCGGTATGGCCCACGAGGTCGCAGCGCTTGGCGTTGAGCCCCAGGGCTTCGACTTCGCCTTCACCTGCTCTGTCCCCTCGGGCGGCGGCCTTTCGAGCTCTGCTGCTGTCGAGGCGGCATACGGTCGCGCCATGGAGACGCTCTGGGGCGCACCCGCCATCGAGCCCGTCGCGCTCGCCCAGATGAGCCAGCGCACCGAGAACAACTACTATGGCAAGCCCTGCGGTCTGATGGACCAGGCCGCTGTGTGCCTGGGCGGCCTTGCCTACATGGACTTTGAGGACCAGGCTCAGCCTAAAACCCAGAAGCTCGAACTCAACTTTGAGGATCACGGCTATGCGCTCGTGCTCGTTAAGGTTGGTGCCGACCACGTGGCCGCCACCGACGATTACGCTGCCGTTCCGCGCGAGATGCAAGACGTCGCCGCCGAGTTTGGCAAGGCACGCCTGTGCGAGGTCGATGTTGCCGATTTTGACGCCAAGCTCCCCGAGCTGCGTGCCAAACTGGGCGACCGTGCCTGCCTGCGCGCCGTTCACTACTGGTACGAGAATGGCCTGGTCGATAAGCGCTGGGCGGCCCTGAACGCCGGCGACATCGATCAGTTCCTGGTCCTGACGCGCGAGTCCGGCGCCAGCTCTGCCATGTACCTGCAGAATGTCGTTGCCAAGCTGGGCTCCGAGCAGCCTTCCATGTATGCCCTGGCGCTGGCCGAGCACGTGCTCGACGGCCGCGGCGCCGTTCGTATCCACGGTGGCGGCTTTGGTGGCACCATCCAGGCCTTCGTGCCGCTCGACCTGGTCGACACCTTCATTGCCAAGATGAACGGCTGGCTGGGCGAGGGCTCTGCCCGTCACTACGCCATCTCTGACAAGGGGGCTTACGCGGCATGGCTGTAATGACTGACGTGCGCGAGGCCGCGCAGAACCTGATCGAGTACGCTATCCACCGATCGATGATCGGCCAGGACGATCGCATCTGGGCATACAACACCATTTTGGAGTGCATCGGCGCCACGGGCCCCGCACTCGACATGACTTGGGCACTCAAGACCGAGAAGATTTCGCTCTTGCACCCCGATACCCTGCCCGACTTTGACCTTGAAGGCACACTTGCCGCGCTTGCCGAGGCGGCTGTTGCCAACGGCGCCGCCGAGGACACGGCATCGGGCCGCGACCGCATCGCCATGCGCATCATGGGCGCGCTCATGCCAAGGCCTTCGGTTGTAAACGAGGAGTTCAACGGACGCATGGGTGTCAATGAGCCCCGCGCCGCGACCGACTGGTTCTACGGCCTGTGCTGCGACGCCGGCTACGTGCGCCGTGCCGCTATCGCGCGCAACATAAAATGGAGCACCCCCACCAACTGGGGCGACCTGGAGATCACCATCAACCTGTCAAAGCCTGAAAAGGACCCGCGCGATATTGCCGCAGCCGGTGCCGCCAAAAACACGGGCGAGAAGTATCCCGCCTGTCAGCTCTGCATCGAGAACGAGGGCTACCCCGGACGCTCCGCCGCAGCCGACGGCGGCGCTCATCCCGCCCGTCAGAACCTGCGCGTTATTCCCATCCAGCTCGACGGCGAGCGCTGGGGCTTCCAGTACAGCCCGTACGCGTACTTTAACGAGCACTGCATTGCCATGAGCTCCGTGCATCGCCCGATGCACGTCGACCGCAAGGGCCTGACCTGCCTGCTCGATTTTGTGGACCTGTTCCCGCACTACTTTATCGGCTCCAACGCCGACCTGCCCATTGTGGGCGGCTCGATCTTGTCGCACGACCACTTCCAGGGCGGCGCGCACGAGTTCCCCATGATGCACGCAGCCGAGGTCTCGCAGTTTAGCGTGCCCGGCTTTGACCGGGTTACCGGCTCTGTGCTGCAGTGGCCGCTTTCGGTACTGCGCCTGCGCTCGCACGACCGCGGCGAGCTGCTCGATGCCGCCGAGAAGATTATCCTCGCCTGGCGCGAGTGGACCGATGAATCGGTTGGCGTCATCGCGCACACGGCCGACGGCGTGGCACACAACACCGTGACGCCCGTCATCCGCCGCGTCGACTCCCGCGGCAATGCCGGCGGCGAGATCTACGAGGCCTACCTGGCGCTTCGCTGCAACATCACGACCGACGAGCATCCGCTGGGCGTTTTCCACCCGCATGCCGAATACCACCACATTAAGAAGGAGAACATTGGCCTGATCGAGGTCATGGGCCTGGCCATTTTACCGCCGCGTTTGGTTCCCGAGCTTGGTGCCGTTCGCGAGCACCTGCTGGCAGCCAAGGCCGATGCCAGCTACGACCTTGCCGGTGCGCTCGAGGGCGATGATCTTTGCCGCAGCCATGCCGCGTGGGCCGAGGATGTCTATGCCCGCCGTGCCGACGAGCTTACGGCGGACAACGCCATCGATATCCTGCACGAGGAGGTCGGCGTGGTGTTTGGCCACGTGCTCGACAACGCCGGCGTCTTTAAGTGGGACGAAGCCGGCCGCGCCGCCCAGCAGCGCTTTATCGACTCACTGTAATGATCCCTTGGGGACGGAGGAAAACGGATCGCTTCGTCTTCAAGACCTGTCT
>CABSNX010000207.1 GCA_902479205.1 uncultured Collinsella sp.
ATCTACACAAGGCTATTCGTCGGCAGCGTCAGATGTGTATAAGAGACAGACGTCACCCTGGGTGAACGCATCCTGGTTGAGTATGCGCTGCGCTTGGTGGGCGAGGGCCGTAGCGCGGCTCAGATCGCGGCGGCGGTCGAGGCCGTGCGCGACCGCGTGGTGGTTATCGGCCTGCTCGAGACGCTGGAGTACCTGGTGCGCGGCGGTCGCCTGTCTGCTGCTGCCGGCGCCGTGGGTACGCTGCTCAACGTAAAGCCCGTGGTAGCTGCCGAGGACGGTCTGATTGTGCAGCTGGGAAAGGCGCGCGGTTCCAAGAACGGCCGCAACCTGCTGAACCAAAAGGTCGAAAAGGCGGGCGGCATCGACTTTTCCATGCCGCTGGCGCTCGGCTATACGGGCCTTTCGGATGCGGTGCTCAAGAAGTATATCGAGGACAGCGCGGCACTGTGGGCTGGCCACACCGAGGGCGAGCTGCCCGTTCACACCATCGGTGCCACCATCGGTACCCACGTAGGCCCCGGTGCCGTAGCCGTAGCCTTCTTCCAGCCCGCCAACTAACCAACCTGCCAACAAATGATCCCTTGGGGACGGAGGAAAACGGATCATCGACCGCACGGAGGCCGCGAATGATCCGTTTTCCTCCGTCCCCAAGGGATCATTTCTTTATGCTGTTAATGCGGAGAAGGGAGCGAGCGATGGCGTCTGAGGGCTTTTTTGAACGGGTGTACGAGGTGGTCGAGCAGATCCCCGAGGGGATGGTCGCCACGTATGGTCAGGTGGCGCTGCTTGCCGGTCGACCACGAAGTGCGCGGTATGTGGGGTATGCCCTGCATAGCAATCCGCGCCCCGGCGAGATTCCCTGTCACCGCGTGGTGTTTGCCGACGGGCGCATATGCGAGGGTTTTGCTTTTGGCGGTCCCGATGCTCAACGTGAGCTTTTGCTAGGGGAGGGTGTGGCGTTTAAGGACGACATGCACGTCGACCTGGCCGTCTGTCGTTGGCCTGCCGGACTCTAACAGCTCTGCCGTGGTCAAAACCACCACAAAGGTGCCTGTTCCCTTTGTGGGGGTTTTCCGTTGCAGGTTTACCTGGGCTAACTTATGGAGAAGGTGTGGCGGAGCATATTGACGCTAGAAAGTAAACTACGGTGAACTATATTGTATTCAGCAACGGAGCAGGCAATAGGCGATGAAAAAGCCTGCCCTGTTGAGTTTGATTCGCATTCCTCCCCTCTGTGCGATTCAACGGTGTACTTCGGGAACAGGCCCGCTGGCAACTAACTGCCGGCGGGCCTGTTCCTGTTTGTCGGGGGAGTGCGATGGGCGGAGCCGAACAGGTCGGGCATCAAAAAAGGCGGACGCCGTAGCGCCCGCCCTAAAGCAATCGAAAGCTCAAGCCAGCAGATCGGTCTAGTACACCATGCCCATGGCGTCCTGAACCTCTGCCAGGGTCTGATCGGCGATCTCGTTGGCGCGACGGTTGCCCTCGTGCAGGACGTCCTTTACATAGTCCAGATCGTTCTCGTAGCGCTGACGGCGCTCGCGGATCGGCGCGAAGTACTCGTTGACGGCCTCGGTCACGTACTTCTTGAGCTGGCCGGAGCCGCCCATGCCGATCTCCTCGGCAATCTCGACCTCGGAGCGACCGGTGCAGATGGCGGCGGTCGAAAGCAGGCCGGACACGCCGGGGCGGTTCTCGGGATCGAACGTGATCATGCGCTCGGAGTCGGTCTGGCTCTTCTTGATGCGTTTGGCCGTCTCCTCGGCGGTCATCGAAATATTGATGGCGTTGCCGTAGCTCTTGCTCATCTTGCGGCCGTCCAGGCCGGGCAGCAGCGGGGTCTCGGACAGCAGCGCCTCGACCTCGGGGAACACCTTGCCGTAGCGGTTGTTAAAGCGGCGGGCGATGGTGCGGGTGAGCTCGATGTGCGGCAGCTGGTCGCGACCGACCGGCACCACGTTGCCCTTGCAGAACAGGATGTCGCAGGCCTGGTGTACCGGGTAGGTGAGCAGGAGGCCGGTAAGCTCGTGGCCCGAGGCCTCCATCTCGGCCTTGACCGTGGGGTTGCGCGCCAGCTCGGCCTCGGACACCAGCGACAGGAACGGCAGCATGAGCTGGTTGGCGGCGGGCACGGCGGAGTGCGCGTAGATCATGGTCTTGTCGGGGTCGATGCCGCAGGCAAGGTAGTCCATGACCATGTTGTACACGTTGTCCTGGATGTGCTCGGTGGTGTCGCGGTCAGTGATGACCTGGTAGTCGGCGATGAGCACGTTGGTCTTGGCGCCCATGTCCTGCAGCTCAACACGGCCCTTGAGGGTACCAAAGTAGTGACCCAGGTGCAGACGGCCGGTGGGGCGGTCGCCGGTAAGCATAGTGAACTTCTCGGGCGTCTTGGCCAGGCCCTCGCGAATGGCGTTGCTCTTTTGCAGCGCGACTTCGTAGCTGTTCTCGTTTGGCATGATTGCTCCTAACGTTCGTTCGCAGGTTTTGATGATAGCGTGTTTATTGAGAGGGGTGGGCGTGAGTGGGTGAGGGACTGCCAGGGGCCGGCTTTCAAGTCCGCCGCGGCGTTCGCGCGAACGGTTGCCAACGCCTTGGCACATCCTCGGCAGCTTGCCCTAGAGCTTGTGGTGGCGCTCTTCTTTGCGCTCCTCGGCTGCCTGCTCCTCCTGCTTAAAAGCGGGGTCGTCGGGGGTGACGAGCTCGTCCTCGTGCGTGCGCTTGTTGTAATGGTGGCGTAGCACGGGCTCAAACAGATGCAGATGCTTGGCAAAGGCCGCCGAGCCAATGGCGAGCACGGTAAAGATGAGCACACGCATGGGCACCTCGACCTGGTTAATCGCGGCGGCGCCGGCCGAAAGCATGATGCACCAGGCATAGATGAGCAGCACGGCCTGTTTTTGGTTGTAGCCTTCTTGGATCAGGCGGTGGTGGATGTGGCCCTTGTCGGCCTGCCCGATGCTAATGTGGGCGCGCTTGCGGCGCACAATGGCGCTAAACGTGTCGATGATGGGCACGCCGGCAACGATGAGCGGGATGATAAGCGAGGTGAGTGCGGCGGTGCGGCTCACGTTGAGCAGCGAGATGGAGCCCAGCGCAAAGCCCAGCAGCAGCGAACCCGAGTCGCCCAAGAAGATACTCGCGGGGTTGAAGTTGTAGCGCAAAAAGGCCAAGCAGGCACCAAACAACGCGATGGAGAGCGCGGCGGCATCGATGCGGCCCGAGAGAACGGCCATCGAGAACATCGTGAACGATGCGATGCCACAGATGCCCGTCGCCAGGCCGTCAAGGCCGTCAATGAGGTTGATGATGTTGGTGAACGCCACCAGGTAGACCACGGTGATGGGATAGGCGAGCCAGCCGAGCATAATCTCGCCGGGGGCAAGCGGGTTGACGATGACGCCGATTTTTAGGCCGCCCACGCAGGCGATGAGCGCGGCGAGGACCTGGCCGGCCAGCTTTTGCTTGGGCTTGAGCTGGAAGATGTCGTCGATCGCGCCGGTCGCAAAGATGACGGTAAAAGAAAGCGCAAGTATGGGGCTGTCTCTTATACACATCTCCGAGCCCACG
>CABSNX010000208.1 GCA_902479205.1 uncultured Collinsella sp.
GTCTCGTGGGCTCGGAGATGTGTATAAGAGACAGGTCGTAGCCCACAATAGAACCCGTGGACGCAAACGATGCGGCACCCATGAAGCGGTTGTCGTTGCAGAAAGCCAGGTTGATGCGGTTGGCACGGCCGATCTGGTGCGACTTGTAGTTCACGCCGTTGAGGGCACCGGCCGATACGCCATATACCGCCGGAATCTCGACGCCAGCCTCCATGAGGACGTCGAGCACGCCTGCGGTAAATTGCCCGCGGAAGCTGCCGCCCTCCAAAACGAGCGCGACCTTGCCGGCGTTCTTTGCCCTATCTTCTGCAGTCATATTGACCTCCTGCTGTTTCGTTTGGGCTTCTTCTACCCAGTTTTGGGATAGAGAGCGCATTGGTTTTGGAGTTGCGGAAGACGGGGCGGTCGGCGGGAAAGCGCGTCCCACTCTGCGTTGCTGCGGCGCATGGCAGGCTGAGATTCGATATCATCGCATCTATATAGGTTTGAGGCTTTGCGCGGAGAATCCGCGTATTTGCTTCGCAAATACGCACCGGCTTCGGCCGCCTGCCGGCGTCCTCGCCCGCTCGCTACAAACGCTTCGCGTTTGCTTAACGCTCGCGCCCTGCATAGAGTTCGATTCTCCGCGGTATCTGTAAGTAATAAAAAGGCAGGTAGAGACACTTCTCTACCTGCTTGTAACTATTGGTGGAGGCGCGGAGAATCGAACTCCGGTCCACGAAAGCCCCCTGATTGGCATCTCCAAGCTCAGTCGCTGGTTTAGTCTCGGACGCTTTGCGCGCAGCGACACGCTCGCGGCGTCCTAACCGGTTCGGTCTTAGCCTGCGCCATACCGATTACGTGCGCAGGAGCATTCCCCTAAAATGACGTCGCGCCGGTGTCGGGGAAATCACCGGGTTGACGCGCCGCTATAAATTAAGCAGCGAGAGCCATAGGCTCAAAAGAAGAGTTGTTGTCAATTCAATTTGACGGTACCCCTGTTTAACGAGGCGAGGAGACCTCGGCTTGCTTCCTCTCTCAGAGCTATCGTGTCGAAACCAGTCGCCCCCGAATGTCGGGAAAGTCTGGATGGTATCGGACCTGCAAACACCCGATAACCGTCGACTTTTCAAGGAACACGCGGGGTGAACCCCGCTCGTGGATAGCTATCTTACCACGTTCTAAAGGCAGACAGCTGCTCTATGCACGAGCTGTGAAGACCCTAATGTGCACCACACTTCGCACTTTTGCCACCGAACACGTCACGTATATTTTCGCCAAGCAAAATTGACCCGTCGAAAGGACCGTTATGGATACCAAGCAGCAACTCGTCAATGCCCTCGTGGGCCTGGGCTCAACCATTACCGAAGCTATGGATGTCATCGAGGGCTTTGTCCCCTGCGGACATCCCGCCCTAACGGTATCGAACGCACTCGTCACACTGGACGTTGACGATGATGCTGCTCTCGCCCAGCAGCTTGAGACCGTCGAGGGCTTTATCGACCATGTGAGCGAGAACCGCGGCGTGTCCGCCTACCACGGCATCGAGGTCGAGCTCGCGGGTCCCAAAGCCGATCTGCTCGCAGCAATCCGCGAGGTAGGCGCCCTTATGCAGACCGCAGGCGTCAAGAACACCCAGGTCAACGAGTGGGTCTACCGCAGCTTAGCCGCGCTCGACAGCTCCGAGGAAAAGGCGGCCGAGCAGCTCGCAGAAAGTCCCGCCATTAAGGCCGCGCTTTTGTAATTAAAGGATGCGTGGCCTTCCGAGCGCCGACGTTCCGAAGGCCACGCAGACAGCCAGGCGCTAGCAGGACACCCGCCCACCGCATTCTGCCAGCGCGAGAATCGGCATCATTTGGCGCGGGGTCTTCGCTGCAAGATCGGCATGTTCGAGCAGCTTGCGATCATTGGTCACTAAGTAATCGACCTGGGCGCGTTTGCATGCGGCGAGTACCAGGTTGTCCTCGTAATCGCGATGGAGCGTCAGATATTTATCGGCTAGCCACAGATCGGATGCGTCTGCTCCCACGGCCGTGGCGTTTTCGGTCATATTTCGAACAAACGCCAGCGCCGCATCGCCAATCGCGCGGGCAGAAGCCTCGTCGAGCGCTCCTCCGCTGGCAAGAACGCTACGCTTCAGCTCGTGTTGGACAACGTACAGCACGTCCTTAGCGATATGCACCGGGAAGAACAGCAATGCCCCCGCCTCCGTCGCCTGCCCAATAAACGCACGCGCGGCAAGCGACTCGGCATGGTCAACGCAAAACGAATCAACCCACACATTCGCATCCACCATGATTTTAAGAGGGGCTCCGCTCACAGGATCATCCCCTTTTGGCGATAGCGCTCGTCCATGGTTTCGGAATAGATTGTGTCCCAATCGCGGTCATCGGATGTAGACGATGTATCGATACCCAGGTCCGCGTAAAGCTGATCCGCCGCCGCCCATGATGCGACAAACGGCGATGTGGCACCAGCACTAGGCAGTTGGTCGTCAACGGCCGACAACACCTCTTCGCACGAACCGCCGCCCTGTGCAACCTTCGCTATGACCTTTTTGATAAGCTCGGGCAGCGAGGCGCCCGAAAGCCGCAACGCTTCCTCCGCATGGTCCTTGACCTGACGATCAACGCGAACGTTTACCTGCGCCATGCCGCCAACAGCACCCATCTCAACCTCACCTTCGACTCCCGCTATCTCTGCTAGCATCACTATATATTGCTGCTAGCACATGGTCAAACGCAAAAGGCCTGCATTCTGGCAGATGCAACACCGTCCGAATGCAGGCCATAAACTCAAGCAAAAACGCTAGCGCAGATATGCCTTCGCGTTGCTCAGGCTGTAGGCGATCGTCGAGCCGTTGTGCAGCAGCGACGATGTCTGCGGGGTAATCGCGCCGGTAATGCCGAGCGCCAGGAGCGCTGAGTTGGTGAGCATCACCTTAGAGTAGGAGCTCGTCAGACGATCAATGAGGCCCTGACTCATACGACGCAGGCGCACGATCGCGGCCAAATCCGTATCGGTCAGGATGATATCGGCGACCTCCTTGGCGATGTCGCTTCCGCCACCCATCGCCAGACCCACGTCGGCCAAACCGAGCGCCGGCGAATCGTTGACGCCGTCGCCCACCATGGCAACATGGCGCCCCTCGCTCTTAATGCGCTCCACATAGGCGTACTTGTCCTCGGGCAGTAGCTCGGCCTTAAACTCGTCAACACCCGCCTCGCGCGCGATGCGCTCGGCCGTGCGCTCGGAATCACCCGTGAGCATAACGACATGCTTGACGCCCAGCGCATGCAGGTCGGCAATGGCCTCGCGCACGCCGGGTTTGAGCGGGTCCTCGATGCCGAGCACGCCGACGACCGTACCGTCGACCGCCAGATACAGCGGCGACAAGCCCTGCATCTGGGACTCGATTTGCTCCTTGATGTCGGCCTCGAGCTGCGCGCTCTCGTCCTCAAACACAAAGTGTGCCGAGCCGATAATCGCGCGACGCCCTTCGATGGACCTGTCTCTTATACACATCTCCGAGCCCACGAGA
>CABSNX010000209.1 GCA_902479205.1 uncultured Collinsella sp.
GAGATACTGATCGGTCTCGTGGGCTCGGAGATGTGTATAAGAGACAGGGAGATAAACTCCGCAATCTGCTGCGACAGGTCCACGAACTCGCGCTCGCCAAAGAAATAGCCCTTGAGCTCGCCGCCAAACGCAGAGTTCTCGGCAAACGTGGCGCGTTTGTTGTCGGCCGAGGTGCGTGCGCGGCGCAGATGTGTGGTCACGAAGTTGCGCACGGTACGACTCTCGATATCGAGCTCGCGCTGGCTCATGACGTTGACGGCAGAGTCAAAGTCCAGGATATGCAGAATCGCGTGATTGATTTTCATATACGGCATTCCGTTCTAGATCGATTTCGGCACGAACCAGTATAGCGGTCGAGCCTGCCCCAGGCGCATCGAAGATCGGCGCATCGGGGACAGGTTGCTTTGCACCAATGGCTAGCGCAGGAGCTCGGACTGCCAAGCCTCGAGCTGTTCTGCCAAACTCTTGCCGGCGGCGGGCATGTCGATCTGAGGGCGTTTGGGCAGCAATGCGCATTTAAGGATTGCCACGATGGTCTGCGAGACAAAGCGTCGCGTATCCTTGTCAAAGCCTTGCGCAGCCTGGAGCATCACGGGCAGGCTCTCGCGCAGATTCCCAGCGATATCCGCAAACCGCTCAGCACCCGTAGCCTCAAACACGGAGAACAACGCATCTACAAAACGCTCGCGCTCGCTAGGCGACACTGCAAGCAGCATCTCGCGAATGGAGCCATCAACGTACCGAGCGCCGGCGGACAGACGCTCGCAGTACACGAAGTCGCGACCATCAACCACCCAGCTAAAGGGATTGTGCTGCAGCAGGCTGAACTCGGTGCTCTCAACGATGGCATAGTCCTCCTGCGTCTCGAACATCATGCCAAAGATCGACGACCGAGGTAGCGTCTTGTCGATTCGACCGGAAAGATCGGCAAAGGCATTGCCGTTCAGAAACTCCTCGACGAAGCCCGGACCATCATGGGAATATGCCCGTTCGATTCGCTCACGGGCGACATCGGAGCACATCGCCGCACCGTACACCGCAAGGTTTCCACCCTTGGAATGACCTCCGCACAAAAGCGGCCCGTCAATCGCATCCGCCGCCTCGTCCACATAACGCGCCGCGGATTCCTGGGCCGGCACAGGGCACCGGAACGCCATGTTAAAGTCCTCTTTCCAGCCCACAATCGTGCTGTCGGTCCCCCGGAAGGAAAGGTAACTAAACCCCGCCGGAAACCGGAACGCCATGGCTGCAAACTGCTCCGTCGCCACCACATCGCTCACAGCACGATAGCCGCAAACGTGCACGCCACGGTAGCGAGGACTTGCTGCCACGGCCTCCAACAAGGCCCTGCTCCCCTCCGGGTCCCACAAGTCGTCAATCATGTCCCGGTAGCACTCGGCACGCAGCAGCTCGCGTACGTCCAGGCCCTGCCAGTTCGTCAGCTCCGCCATATCACCCGGCAAACGCAAATAGGACAACCACGCAAAGACCAGGCTATCCACCGCGCAGAACGGCCGCTCCTCAAACGGATCAAACGCCGTCTGGGCATAGGTCAAAAAATTAGGCGAATCCGACATGGCCCTCCCATCGACTATGGTGCATTGGGGTCAGGTTACTTTGCACCAAAAAAGCGCCCGGGCCGCGTAGACTCGGACGCCTTCATTGTAGCTTTTCGCTCTAGCGAGCTTGATTTAGCAGGAGAAGTCGACGCTGTCGATGATGTCCTTGAGGGCCTTGGCGGAGGCGGTGAGCTCATGCTGCTCGTCATCGTCCAGCGGCACGGGGACGCGGCAGACAACGCCGTCGCGGCCAACGACGGTCGGCATAGAGATGGCAAGATCGGACAGGCCGTACTCGCCCACCATGAGCGAGGAGACGGGCAGAACGGTCTGCTCATCGCGCATGACGGCGGTGCAGATGCGCTTGACGGCCATGGCGACACCATAGTAGGTGGCGTGCTTCTTCTCGATGATGGTGTAGGCGGAGTTCTTGACGTCCTCGGCGATGCGCTTCTCGGCGGCTTCATGCTCCAGGTGGCCATGAAGCTCGCAGAAGGTGTTCAGCGGAACGCCGGCAACCTGAGCGCTGGACCAAGCGACAAACTCGGAGTCGCCGTGCTCACCCATGACGTAGGCCTGAACGTCGCGCGGGTCAACCTCGACGTGGGCGCCAAGCATCTGCTGCAGACGGCCGGTGTCGAGCACGGTGCCGGAGCCGATGACATGGCCCTCGGGCAAGCCGGACATCTTGATGGCGGCATAAGTCAGAACATCGACCGGGTTGGAGACGATGAGCAGAATACCGTCAAAGCCAGACTTCTTAATCTCGGGGATAATGGACTTAAAGATGTTGACGTTCTTGTTGACCAGGTCCAGGCGAGTCTCACCGGGCTTCTGGGCAGCGCCAGCGGTGACAACAATCATGGCGGCGTCGGCGACATCGGAATAATCGCCGGCGTAGATCTTCATCGGCTCGGCAAACGTCATGCCGTGCGCGATATCCAGGGCCTCGCCCTCGGCGCGGTTCTTGTCCACGTCGATGAGGACCATCTCGGAGAACAGACCGCTCTGCATCAGCGCGAACGCCGAAGACGAACCGACGAAACCGCAGCCGACAATAGCGACCTTCTTCTCGTTAACCATTAGAAACTCCCATCTCACTCCACAAACAAGCCGCCCGGGAACGACCCGAGCGGCTTGTCGTAATCCCAATACATCCAATCGGGACTTTGATTATGCTCCTATTCGCAGCCAAAAATCGACCGTTTACCGAAATTGTTTGCAGGATTCGTAAAATAACTGCACGAAATCGGTTTCGATATATTGACGAGGCGAAATAGCTTTCTAATACAAGCCCGCCTCGCGAATGGCCTCGACAGCCAAAGCGATCTGGTCGGGCGGCAAGACCAGCGCCATGCGCACGTGCCCCTCGCCCGAAGGACCAAAGCTCGCGCCCGGCGTCACCACAACGCCGGCCTTCTCCATGAGCTCCTCGCAAAACGCCATGGAATCGGTGCGACCACCGGGGAGCTTGGCCCACACAAACATAGAGCCATGCGCGTTGGGTCGCTCCCAGCCCAGGTCCTCAAGACCGTCGCACAGGGCATCGCGGCGCTCCTGGTACTTCAGACGCTGCGCCTCGACCTCATCGCGCGGGCCATTAAGGCACGCGATGGCGGCCTTCTGGATCGGGAAGAACATGCCAAAGTCGATCTGGCTGCGCAGCTTGGCAAAGGCAGAGACCACATCCTCGCGGCCGACCAAAAAGCCGATACGCGCACCGGTGACGTTAAACGACTTGGAGAGCGAGAAAAACTCAACGCCCACCTCGAGCGCGCCGGGATACTGCAAGAAGCTGCCGCCCGGCTCGCCGTCGAACACGATGTCCGAGTATGCGTTGTCGTGAACGATCAGCAGGTCGTGCTCGCGGGCGAAAGCGATGATCTCCTCGTAGATCTCGGGCGTGCCCACCGAGCCCACCGGGTTGGCGGGCAGCGACACAATCATGTACTTGGCAC
>CABSNX010000210.1 GCA_902479205.1 uncultured Collinsella sp.
GAGGCCCATCGTCGTGCGGTCGAGATCCTGGACGCCCGTCGCGATCAGCTCGATCTGATGGCGAAGGTGCTGCTTGAGCGCGAGACCGTCGAAGGCGACGCCGTGAACGCCCTGCTCGACAACGAGTGGGATGCCTACCTTGAGCGCGAGGGTGATATCCTGGCGGCCAAGGAGGAGCGCAATGCCAAGGCGGCCGGCATGCCGACCAAGAAGCGCGCGCCTCGTATGAGCGAGGAGGAGCTGGCGGCTGATGCCGCGGCCTTTGCGCAGGCGGCCATGCAGGAGGATGCCGAAGCCGCATCCGATGATGCTGACGATGACCATGCCGTCGTCGATACTGACACCGACGCCGACAAATAGTCCTTGTAACAAAAGCCTCCGTGGGGAAACCTGTGGAGGCTTTTCCTTTTGGCCGATATGGGGCCGTCTGTTGATTGGGGACAGACTTAAATGAGCGTTTTCACGCATTTAAGTCTGTCCCCAATCAACATTGCTGCGGCACTTTGCTCGGCTAAAGCGTACAATAGCGCCTATGCGAAAGGGGAACAGATGATCAACGAAACTATGTATGCTCGCGGTGCGGAAAGCTCCATCATCCGTGAGATTTTTAGCTATGGCCTTGAGCGCAAGGCGCAGATCGGTGCGGAGAACGTATTCGATTTTTCGCTGGGCAACCCGAGTGTTCCGGCGCCGGCTGCCGTGGCGGAGTCGATTGAGAAGGCCCTGGAGCTGCCGAGCGACCAGCTGCACGGCTACACGCCCGCACCGGGCCTGCCGCAATGTCGTGCCGCTGTGGCCGAATCGCTCAACCGCCGCTTTGGCACGAGCTATGAGGGCAAAGACGTATTTATGACGGTGGGTGCCGCGGCTTCGCTCACCTGCACGCTCAACGCCGTTACGAACCCGGGCGACGAGGTTATTGTTATCGCCCCGTACTTTCCGGAGTATCGCGTTTGGATTGAGAAGGCCGGCTGTACGTGTGTTGAGGCGCTCGCCGATGAAGATACGTTCCAGCTGAGCGTGGACAACGTGCTCAAGGCGATCAGCGATAAGACGGCGGCCGTCATCATTGACTCTCCCAACAATCCGACCGGTGCCGTATATACATGCGACACGCTGACGCGACTGGCCAATGTTCTGCGCGAGGCCAACGCTCAGCGCGATCCCGAGAATCCGATTATGCTCATCTCGGATGAGCCGTATCGCGAGATTGTCTATGGCGCCGAGGTGCCTTGGGTGCCTTCGATCTATGAGCACACCATCGTGTGCTACTCGTATTCCAAGTCGCTTTCGCTGCCGGGCGAGCGTGTGGGGTGGATCCTGGTTCCCAATACGAATCCTCAGGCAGCTCGTTTAATGCCCGCCGTTGCCGGTGCCGCCCGTACGCTGGGTTTTGTATGCGCACCGGCGCTCTTCCAGCGCGTAATTATCGACTGCATCGATGAGCCGAGCGATGTCGAGGCCTATGCGCGCAACCGCACCGCGCTTACCGACGCACTAGCGGAGTACGGCTACACCTATGTTGAGCCGGATGGTGCATTCTACCTGTGGGTGAAGGCGCTGGAACCCGATGCGAATGCGTTTTGCGAGCGTGCAAAGAAGTATGAGTTGCTTGCGGTTCCCTCGGACAGCTTTGGTATGCCGGGTTGGTTCCGCCTGGGCTATTGCGTGAGTTACGAAACGATTATCAATTCGCTACCCGCTTGGAAACAGTTGGCGGACGAGTATCGTTAAAAGTAAAGCGCTCTGCCTACAATGTTTTACGTGAAACGGGGTTTGGTGTTAAGCCAGACCCCGTTGTCATGGACGTTGTGTCTTTGGGATGGAGTGGTTTTACGACTATCGAAGGCTATGCGTACAATGAATATAAGCGACGGCCGTGCCAGATAAGGAGACCTGATGCCCTACCTGCTTTCTTGTGACATTCATACCCATACGATATTCTCTGCGCATGCATATTCGACCATTGAGGAGAATGTGTACTGGGCGGCAGAGCGTGGCCTGCAGGTGCTCGGATCTGCCGACCATCTGAGCTCTATGGTTACGGCTTGCCCCAATGACCTGCGCAGTTACCAATTCTTTATCAACCAGGATATCTGGCCGCGCATTTGGAGCGGCGTGCTGGTGCTGCGTGGTGCCGAGGTCGATATCGTTTCGCTGGACGGAAGCCTGTTTGGCGAGGACACTCCTGTCACGCTCGATATTGCCGGTGATTCGTACAGCCGTCAGCATTCGCTGTTCGATTTGGTTACGCGAAATTTGGATTATTTGGTTGCGAGCGTGCATAATCCGCAGATTGCTGAAGGCGCGACGCTGGCCCAGACGACCGAGATGTATATCAATGCCCTGGAGTACCCCAAGGTGTTCATGCTGGGTCACACGGGGCGTTCGGGCGTGCCGTTCGATATCGACGAGGTGCTGTTGGCAGCTAAGGCCAAGCACAAGATTATCGAGATCAACAACCATAGTCTTGAACACGGTGTCGACACTGAGCATTGGGCCGTATGCCGCAAGATCGCCGAGCGCTGCGCCGAGCTGGGCGTGGGCATTGGCGTGTCAACCGATGCCCACATTGGCATGGCCATTGGCAAGCTCGATCACGCGCGCAAGATGCTCGACGAGATTCACTTCCCGCTAGATTTGATCGTGACGCGCGACCGCGAGACGCTGCTGCGCGAGATGGCGGCAGCCGGCGTGTGCGATCTGCGCAATGGGATGTAGCGGAGTTTATAAACCAAGCGAAGGGGGCGGCCCAGGCGGGTCGCCCCCTTTCTTGTCCCAAAAATCTACTGAGGTCGGTTAGCGGCGTTCGAGGACCGCTACGGTTTCGGTGTGGTCGGTGTGAGGGAACATGTCGACGGGCGTGATCTTGAGCAGGCAATAGCCTCCGTCGAGGAGCTGATGCAGGTCGCGCTCTTGAGTTACGGGGTTGCAGCTGATATAGGTGATGCGGCGCGGCTTAAGTGCGCAGGCAGCTTCGAGGAACTCGGGCGTGGAGCCGGCGCGCGGCGGGTCGATGGAAAGAACGTCGACGCGTTCGTTGTTGTCGGCGGCATCCAGGATGTAGTCGGTGGCGTCGTCGGCCATAAACCAGGCGCTGCGGGTGAGGCCGTTGAGCTCGGCATTGCGACGTGCGTCGGCAATGCCCGCCGGGTTGCGCTCCACGCCGAGCAGCATAATGCCGATGCCCTTTTTCTGGGCATCTTTAACTGCGCAAAGACCGATGGTACCGCTGCCACAGTAGGCATCCATGAGCACATCGCCCTGGTGCAAATCCATGCCGTCGATAGCGAGCTGATAGAGCAGCTCGGTCTGTTGCGGGTTGGTCTGGTAGAACGCGGTGGGGGAGATATCGAACTCGCAGCCGAGTAGCTGGTCGCGCATGCACTTGGCGCCATACACGATGCGGGTTTCCTCGCCGAGGATGGCGTTGCCGGGGCGTCCGTTGATGTTTTGGGCGACGGTGACGATGCGCGGAT
>CABSNX010000211.1 GCA_902479205.1 uncultured Collinsella sp.
TGTTGATGGGGAAGGCGTTGAATTCGCCACTGCATTGTGGGCATTTATCAAAGCTGTCGGATATGAGACTGGGAAGGTCGGCGATGGAAAGTGCACTTACTATCGGTTCTGTTTGCCCGAAGGATCAAGGCAAGTCCTAGACTATCCCGGCCAAATTGAGCTATTTGCCCGACATCCTGATTTTGTGCTCGAAGATGAAACGAGCGAAGTGGCACCTCTTTCCTTTGACGGGGCCGTATCAAGTCTTTCGGCAATTATTCTCGACGATGGCTACTACGAATTTATTCGCGACAACGCAACGAACGTAGATGGCATTACGTTGCTCGATGCGCTCCATATCATTCCCCTCAAGATGCGTGCACACATTGATATCAATAGGAGCTATGAAGAAGGGCGCCATTGCAACGATAAAGATCGACGAAAGCATCGCTCGGATATTGTTCGACTTGCGGGTTTGTTGCCGCCTTCGGCTCGCTTGGAGCTAATAGAGCAAATGAGGGCTGATGCCGGAGACTTCTTTGCGGACTTTTCTTCTTATGTAAATCGGCAGACCGATCGTAAAGAGAGAGCGCGTCTTCAGGACACATTATCGTTTCTCGAAAAGGTCTACCTATAGGCACCTTGATTCGTTATGTATGGCGAGGGGCTCTCCCGTTTGATGAACGGGAGGGCCCCTTGTTGCTTTTTGATTGTCGTTACTAGCCAGAGGCTCGCCGGGACGGGCGCGGGGGTTTGGTCGATCGCGAGTTCCGCACGAGCCGGAGAGCACTTAATGTGCTCTCCGTGCGAGCAGGACTGTCCGAGCAGGCGACCAAACCCCGCGCCCCGTCCCGGCGAGCGCTTGGGGACCGGTGGCCTACAGGTGGCTGATGATCAGTTCCATCTTGCCTTCGAGGTCAATGGAGCTGACGGTGCTCGGGGCCAGCAGGTGGCTTCCCTTGTGGGCGGGGTCGCCGCAGACGGTGCCTTCGCCGTCGATGACCGATAGGCACATGAAGGGCCAACGCTGGTCGAGGGTCTTGCTGCCGTCGACGCGCACGCGATTGACGGTGTAGCAGGGGTTGGACTCGAGCTCGGTCACGCCGTCCACCTCGGGCGCGGCCACCGTGCCGTCGGTCGGAGCCTGAGCATCAAAGTCGATGCAGTCGAGGCTCTGCTCAATGTGCAGCGGGCGCAGGTTGCCGTCGGTGCCGGGACGGTCGTAGTCGTACAGACGATACGTCACGTCGCTCGACTGCTGCGTCTCCAAAATGAGCGTGCCGGTCTTGATGGCGTGCACGGTACCGGAATCAATCTGGAAAAAGTCGCCCTTGTGGATCGGCAACACGTTGAGCATGTCGTCCCAACGGCCTTCCTCGATCATCTGTGCGGCCTCGGTGCGGTCCTTGGCACGCTGACCGACGATGATTGTGGCGCCGGGCACGCAGTCCAGCACATACCAGCACTCGGTTTTGCCCAGGCTGCCGTTCTCGTGCTTGGCGGCGTACTCGTCGTTGGGATGAATCTGGATCGAAAGGTCGTCCTTGGCGTCCAGAATTTTAATGAGCAGCGGGAACTCCTTGCCCTCGCAGTTGCCAAAGAGCTCGCGGTGCTCGGCCCACAGCCACGACAGCGTGTGGCCTGCATACGGGCCCTCCGCAATCTGGCAGTCGCCGTTGGGGTGGGCCGAGATGGCCCAGCACTCACCGATGGGACCCTCGGGAATGTCGTAACCAAATACGGTTTCGAGCTGGCGGCCGCCCCAGATCTTCTCGTGAAAGATCGGTGTGAGTTTAATCAAATCGGACATATTCATACCCCATTGTGTTGCGCGGGCGCCGCGTAAAACTGCTCAAAATGAGCGCCCGCATGACTACAAAAACCTATGCCAACGTTACGTTGTGCAACTCAAAGCGGTCGCCAACGTTGCGCGAGACCGAATACTCAAAGGCGGCGCCGCTGTCCAAAAAGCCAATCTGGGTGAGCTCGAGCAGGGGAGAGCCAGGCTTGGTGTCCAGGCGCTCGGCTTCTTCCTCGGTTGCTGCCACGGCGCGAATGGTACGGTGGAAGCTCGAAATTTTCAGCCCACATTGCTCGCGGACAAAGCGGTAGACCGATCCGTACAGGTCCTTCTTTTTAAGGCCCGGAATCAGCTCGAGCGGCATGTAGGTGTACTCGATAACGATGGGCTTCTCGTCGGCCTGACGCGCGCGCACGATGTGATAGGCAAAGTCATCCTCGGCAATTCCCAGCTGGGCTGCGATGTCCGCTGGTGGATTAACAATCGAGAAATCGTAGACCACCGAGGTCACCTTCTCCCCGCGGTGCTCATACGAAAAACCCTGGGCACGGTCGTTTTTGCCCTGGAAAAACGCCTGACCGGGAAGTCCCGCCGTGTCCTTAACGTAGGTACCCGATCCGCGTCGGCTGGTAATAAGACCTTCCTCAGTGATTTGTTCAATAGCTCGTTTGACGGTGATTTTGGAAACGCTATAGAGCTCGCAGAACTCAACGACGGTGGGAAGCTTGTCGCCCGGTTTAAGAGTGCCATCCTCGATGCTTCGACGAATATCTGCAGCTATCGCCTCGTATTTGGGAATCATTGAACCTCCTTTCCGACATATATCAATACGCAAGTAAGTATAACCCTTAACAAGGCACCCATATAACCTTTATCTAAGAAGCTCGAGAAAGAAAAAAGAAAAAGACGCTTTACTTTTAGAATTAGAGCGCTATAGTTTAAGCAACGAACGGAATCTTTCCGCAGAACAGGATCGACCGTTTGGGGACGGTTTTGTTTTGGCGGGTTGGATATCGGTATGACCGGTGCGCGCCCGCGCCGGATAACCTGCCAAAGCAAACCCGTCTCCAACCGGAAGCTCTAGAACACGAAAGCGAGGACTTTGATGGCACAGTATCAGCTGCCCAACGACTTCTTCTTTGGCGCTGCTATGTCCGGCCCGCAGACTGAGGGTCAGTGGAACCAGGGCGGCAAGCTCGAGAACCTGTGGGACACCTGGTCCATCCAGGATCTGGGCTCGTTCTACAACTGCGTTGGCTCTTACGCCGGCAATGACTTTATGGCCAAGTACCAGGAAGACCTTCGCATTTTGAAGGACTTGGGCCTGGATACCTATCGCACTTCCATCCAGTGGAGCCGTCTGCTCGATGCCGACGGCAACCTCAACGAGGAAGGCGCCGCGTGGTATCACGAGTTGTTCCGCGCCTCTCGCGAAGCCGGCCTGGAGCCGTTTGTCAACTTGTACCACTTTGACATGCCCACCTACCTTTTTAACCGTGGCGGCTGGGAGAGCCGTGAGGTTGTCGAGGCTTACGCACATTACGCCGACGTCGCCTTCCACGAGTTTGGCCAGGAGATCAAGTACTGGTTCACCTTTAACGCTGTCTCTTATACACATCTCCGAGCCCACGAGACCGATCAGTATCT
>CABSNX010000212.1 GCA_902479205.1 uncultured Collinsella sp.
CCTCAAGGCGGATATCTAATATGACCGAACGTTCCCGGAGCGGCAAGACCGCTTGGGACAAGGAGAAAACCCGCGAGCTGTTTCGTCGCTACAAAGAGACCGGTGATCCGGACGCACGCGAGCAGCTCGTCATGTCCCATATGAACCTGGTAAGGTTCCTTGCCAACAAATTTAAGAACCGTGGTGAGCCGCTCGACGACCTGATGCAGGTCGGATACCTGGGTTTGCTCAAAGCGATCGACCGCTTTGATCCGGAGCGCGGACTCGAGTTCACCACGTTTGCCACGCCTACCATCCTGGGCGAGATCAAGCGTCACTTCCGCGACAAGGGCTGGAGCGTGCGCGTGCCGCGCCGTCTGCAGGAGCTTTCTGCCAAGGTCAACCAGGCCACCGACAAGCTCACCAATGAGTTGCAGCGCTCGCCTAAGGTTGAAGAAATCGCTGAGTACCTGGGTGTGACCGTCGACGAGGTGCTGGAGGCCATGGAATCGTCTTCGGCCTATACCTCGGTGCCCATCGAGGCTCCTGGCGCGTCCGATTCCGATGATGCCCCCTCGATTCTCGACCGCTATGCCGATGACGACAACGAGCTCGATTTTACCGATGACCGCCTGGTGATTGAGGAGGCCATTCGCGATTTCTCGCCGCGTGAGCGTGAGGTTATCGAGCTGCGCTTTGTGAAGGGCATGACCCAGATCGAGATCGCTAAGAAGTTGGGTATCTCGCAGGTGCAGGTTTCGCGCCTGCTGCGCCGTACCCTTAAGAAGATTCAGGACAAGATCGACCCCGACGGAGTGATGGTTCGTTCATGAGTGAGCACCCCCAACAAACCGACCGCACGCTGCGCGATAGTCGTATTCTGACGCTTCGCATTTGGGCTGTCGTCGGCTGCATTGTCATCGCCGCCGTCATCTTTAACCTTATGGGTATCCTGGCGCCGGTTATCGAGTTTCTCGCTGTCGGTTCCATCATCGCTTTTGTGATGTCGCCGATCACTAACTGGCTCGAGCATCACGGCGTCAACCGTGGCATCGGTTCGCTCATCGCGCTGATCGTGGTTGTGTCAGTGCTCGTCGGCGTCGTCTGCATCCTGTCGCCTATTTTGCTCGGTCAGATTATGGAAGTCCTGAGCCGTCTGCCTGAGCAGCTTCGCGTTGCGGGCGGTGATCTCAACGAGATGATTTCGCACGCTAAGACGCTCAACAACACGCCGCTCAAGGAGTACCTGGACGATAATCTGTCCTCGCTGGTTACTGTGGCGTCCAAGTACGTATCGCAAATCGCCGCTGAGCTCGGTCGCGGCGTGTTCCCGCTTTTTACCAACACGGCCTCGCAGCTGTTCGTAATCTTCCTGGGTTTGGTGCTTGCCTACTGGCTTGCCTGCGATTATCCCCGTATGCACCACGAGGTCTGTACCATCATCGGACAGGAAAAAGAGACCTCGTACCGCTTTATGGTCGCGATTCTTTCGCGCTCGGTCGGCGGTTATATGCGCGGCATGGTCGTGACGTCCATCTGCGGTGGCATCCTCGCCTTTATCGGCTTTACGCTCATTGGCCATCCCTACGCGGCACTCATGGCCATCTTTACCGGCATCATGCACTTGGTCCCGGTTGTCGGTCCCTGGGTAAGCGCGGCGATCGCCACGGTGCTCGGCTTTATGTTCAGCCCCATGCTGGCGTTGTGGACGCTCGTTGTGACCATGGTGGCTCAAAACGTCACCGATAACGTCATTTCCCCCAAGGTCATGCAGAGTTCGGTGCAGGTGCATCCCATCATGAGCCTGACGGCCCTCGTTATTGGTTCGGCACTTATGGGTCCCATCGGCATGGTCATCGCCATTCCGCTGTGCGCGGCCCTCAAGGGCATTTTCGTCTACTACTTTGAGAACGAGACCGGTCGCCAGCTCGTGGCATACGACGGCGCTGTATTTAAGGGCACGCCATATCGCGATGCCGAGGGCAACCCGGTCGCCGCCTACGACGCGCTTGGAGACGATACGTTCATTTACGAGTCCGAGCTCATCGGCAACGAGACCGCGCCCGAGGCCCAGGCGATGCCCAAGCCCGAGCTCGAGAATCCCTGGATCAAGCTCTCGGGCCTGCAGCCCGATGCGACGAGCTTTTTCAAGAATCCCTTCGCCAAGGACGATGACTCCAACTCGGACGATGATACCAAAACCGGCATCGACGGCTCCATGGACGATTCGGATTCCAAATAGGCACCGCTAGCGTTTCTTGAAGTTGTAAATGACAAGAAACGCGAGCAAAGCGATTGATAAGGGGCCGGCTACATAGAAAAAGAGAACGTCAATTGCGCGTAGAGTGTAATAAGCTTTATCGCCGGACATTACTGCATACAATACGTAGCCAAATGCTGGTTGGTTTGCGTACCAGCAGGAGAAAGCCAAAAGCGCTAAAAGTGCTACAACCAGAAGTGCATTCAGGACAAATCGTTTGCTTTTCATCGATCGCTCCTTCCGGGTGAATCTTATATGTAATTCTACAGTAGCCAGTAGCCTTTTTCAAAGCATCGCATACTCCTAAATAACGTGCACTTTCGCTGTAGGGTCGGCTTTATGTCGGCCCTCTTTTTTGCACTTGCGCGGCGGGATGGTAATATCGTTACGTTTGAACTGTTTCGATGTGAAACCGAGGAGATTCCCTCTATGAGTGCTGACTACCCGTCAATGACTACGGCCGAGATCCGCTCCAAGTTCCTCAACTTCTTTGAGGAGCGCGGTCTTAAGCTCTATCCTTCTTCGTCCCTTGTTCCCGACGACCCCTCGCTGCTGCTTGCCAACGCCGGCATGAACCAGTTTAAGGAGTACTACCAGGGCAAGAAGACCATGAAGGAGATCGGCGCGATCTCCTGCCAGAAGTGCGTCCGCACCAACGACATCGACTGTATCGGCGAGGACGGCCGTCACCTGTCGTTCTTCGAGATGCTCGGTGACTTCTCCTTTGGCGGCGTCTCCAAGCAGCAGGCTTGCGCTTGGGCCTTCGAGCTCATCACCAAGGAGTTCAAGCTGCCGCTCGATCGCCTGTACTTTACCGTCTTTACCGAGGACGACGAGACCCACGACGTGTGGCGTTCTCTGGGCGTTGCCGAGGACCACATCTCCCGCCTGGGCGAGGACGACAACTTCTGGGCCGCCGGCCCCACCGGCCCCTGCGGTCCCTGCTCCGAGATCTACTTTGACATGGGCGAGGAGGTCGGTTGCGGCAGCCCCGACTGCAAGCCCGGCTGCGACTGCGACCGCTTCCTTGAGTTCTGGAACCTCGTGTTTACCCAGTACGACCGCCAAGAGGACGGCTCCATGCCTGAGCTGCCGCACCGCAACCTCGATACGGGCATGGGCCTGGAGCTGTCTCTTATACACATCTCCGAGCCCACGAGACCGATCAGTATCTC
>CABSNX010000213.1 GCA_902479205.1 uncultured Collinsella sp.
TCTCGGAAGGCACGTGCAGACCTTTCGTCATGGCCTCCTACCTTTCTTTCGGGCCTTACTGGCCGAATGTATCAGCGCCCCTCCGTATGGGACGCTGCTTGCTGACAGCTCTAGTTATATCCAAAAACCACCCGCAATTCCACCTCGCCCCCGAACGGTCAGCAAAGTGCGATGAACGGTATATCGCATATGATTCCCCCATGATGCACTTCAGTTCTCTAAAGCAGGTTTTCAAAGGTAATCGTTCTTTTTTCTAAGGAATTGAGCAAGATTGCATAAATAATTTCATGTTTAGGAATTGCATAGCTAAAACTGTTTTCTGCATATATATGTCGTCTGTCCAT
The DNA here is from genome assembly GCA_902479205.1 of uncultured Collinsella sp. Classification (GTDB taxonomy): domain Bacteria; phylum Actinomycetota; class Coriobacteriia; order Coriobacteriales; family Coriobacteriaceae; genus Collinsella. The sequence goes on from CABSNX010000213.1 coordinate 345, forward strand.
GATTCAATTTGGATTCAATTATATTCAGCTAGCAATCATTCTTATTCATACATCCTCACCAATTGAGTATGGATATAGATTGTTTTCAAAACGAGTCGGGCAGTTAGTTGCATGCCTTGACGGCGTAAGAAGTAGGTTAAGATACCGTTCGCACAATACGTCCGTGCCACAAGTCGACTAAATTGAGACAATAGTGAATAGGGTTAGGCTACCGTCCCCTGCGGGGACTGAACGGACAGATGCATATGCCGAGCAAAATCGAAAAAAAGCAAGCCGCCGCAAAGCTGCGCAAGCCGCCGCGCGACTTCTCGTACACGCAGAACCGAGAGCTCAGCTGGCTGCGCTTTGACAACCGCGTGCTCGACGAGGCCTTCGATGAGTCCGTGCCGCTGTTCGAGCGCCTTAAATTCGTCTCGATCTTCGAGTCCAACCTCGACGAATTCCTTATGGTACGCGTGGGCGGCCTGTCCGACCTGGCAGAACTCAAAAAACAGCCTGTCGACAACAAGAGCAATATGACCGCCTCCGAACAGGTCGATGCTGTCATGGCCGAAATGCCCGGGCTCCTTACCCGTTGGGAGTCCATCTTTAAGAACATCGAGGGCGAGCTCGACGCCCTGGGCGTTCACCGCGCCCGCATCGATTCGCTTACGCCCGAGGAGCGCACCTTTGTAACCCGCTACTTCCAGGCCTACGTGTCGCCGGTCATCTCACCGCTGGTGATCGACCCGCGCCACCCCTTCCCCAACCTGCGCAACGGCGCACTCTACCTGGCGTGCGGCCTGGACGGCGTCACTGACGAGGAGAGCCTGCTGGGCCTGATCGAGATTCCCGCCTCGATGAACCGCGTGGTCGAGATCCCCTCGCCCACCGGCACCTACTCCTACATTCTGCTCGAGGACGTCATCCTCGCCTGCCTGGACAGCTGCTTTGGCTCCTATAAGCCGCTGGATCGTGCGCTGATCCGCGTCACCCGCAATGCCGATATCGACCCGGACGGCGAGGGCGTCGAGGAGGAAGAGGATTACCGCCAGCACATGAAGCGCATCCTCAAGAAACGCTTGCGCCTGCAGCCGGTGGTGCTCGCCGTATCGGGCTCGCTCGAAAAGCCAACGCTCAAGACTATCCGCAAGGCGCTCGAGCTCTCGCGTCGCTCGGTCTTTACCTGCGATATCCCGCTCAACCTGGGCTATGTCTTCGGCATTGAGGGCAAGATTCCCGAGCACCTGCGCAACGAGCTGCTCTTTACGCCGTTTAAGCCGCAGCCCAACCCCACCATCGATATGACCCGCTCCATCCGCGAGCAGGTACTTCAGCACGACAAGCTGCTCTTTTACCCTTACGAGGCCATGAACCCGTTCCTGGACCTGGTGCACGAGGCCGCCTACGACCCCGAGTGCATCTCACTGCGCATCACGCTCTACCGCGTGGCCAAGCAGAGCCGCCTGTGCGAGTCGCTGATCGATGCCGCCGAGAACGGCAAAGAGGTCACGGTGCTCATGGAGCTCCGCGCCCGCTTCGACGAGCAAAACAACATCGAGTGGGCCGAGCGTCTGGAAGAAGCGGGCTGCACCGTTATCTATGGCTCCGAGGGCTTTAAGTGCCACTCCAAGATCTGCCAGCTCACCTATCGCGAGGGCATGGCGCTTACACGCCTGACGCTGTTGGGCACCGGCAACTTTAACGAGAAGACGGCCAAACTCTACAGCGACTTTATGCTCATGACCGCCCATCCCGGCATCGGCGAGGACGCTAACTTGTTCTTCCGCAACCTGTCGCTGGGCAACTTGCGCGGCGACTACCGCTTCCTGGGCGTGGCGCCCGTGGGCCTCAAGCCGCTCATCATGCGCGGCCTGGATCGCGAGATCCAGCGCGCCCTCGCTGGCGAGCCCGCCCGCGTGTTCTTTAAGCTCAACTCGCTCACCGACCGCGAGGTCATCGACAAGATCGCCGAGGCATCGTGCGCAGGAGTCCGCGTGGACATGATCATCCGCGGCATCTCGTGCCTCAAGCCGGGCGTTCCGGGCAAGACCGAGAATGTGCATGTCCGTTCTATCGTCGGACGCTTTTTGGAGCATGCGCGCGTTTACGCCTTTGGCGTGGACTCGGACATGATCTATCTGAGCTCGGCCGACATGATGACGCGCAACACCGAGCACCGCGTGGAGATCGCCTTCCCCGTGCTCGACCCCACCTGCCGTGCCCTGGCCCATGAGTACATGGGCATGCAGCTGCGCGACAATGTGAAGGCCCGCAGCCTCACGAGCGACGGTACCTGGGTCCCCGTGGAGCGTGCAGAGGGTGAGAAACCCTTCAACTCGCAGGAAGCCCTGCTGGAACGTGCCTATCGCAACGCCGAGGCGGCCGCGCAGCAGCGCGCACAAGAAAAGGAGCACGCGGCCGAGGAAGCTATTCGGGCCGAGGTTAAGCGCGAGGCAGTTGTCGAGCCCATTGCCGAGCCGGAAGCAGTTGCCAAGGCAGAACCCGCGCTCGCATCCCAGCCCGAGCCCGAACCGCAGCCGGCCACACCCGAGGTCCAGAAGGTCCAGGCAACCGTCATTGAGCCCGAGTCCGAGCCTGCCTCTCGGCCCCAACCGCAGGCGTCCAAGCCCGCGTCCGAGAAGAGCGCCCGCCGTGAGAAGCCCGCTGGCAAGACCAAGGCCATCGAGCGCCATCGCCCCGGTCGCGTGCGCATGGGACTGGGTCTGATCGGCCTAGGGCTTAAGACGCTCATTACCGGCAAGACAAAATAGACGTTTGTAGAAGCGCCCCGTATTTGAGGAATGCCCCAGATACGGGGCGCTTTTCCCTGCTACCATGGTTGCGGACAAAACCGCGAATGACAGGCAGGAATATGAAGCTCACTATAGAATCGATGACCTACGGCGCCGACGGACTGGCGCACGCCGACAACGGCAAGGCCGTCTTTGTACAGGGCGCCGTGGCAGGCGACACCGTCGAGGCCGAGGTCGTGCAGGACGGCAAGTCGTTTATGCGCGCCCGCACGACCGAGATTCTGGAGCCGAGCTTCGATCGCATTCAGCCCCCCTGCCCCTTCGTGG
>CABSNX010000214.1 GCA_902479205.1 uncultured Collinsella sp.
TGATCGGTCTCGTGGGCTCGGAGATGTGTATAAGAGACAGTCGCGCACCTGGCCCAGGAGCTCCAGCTTAAGGGCATCGTCTACCGCGGGCGGAACGAGCACGAGCGGTGCTCCCTGGAACAGGTCGGCGCGGGAGTGCGCGTAGCCCGAGAACTGGGTGCCCGCCATGGGGTGTGCGCCCACAAAGTAAAAGCCGTGCTCTCGTGCGAGCTCAAAGGCCCGCTCACACACAATGCCCTTGACGCCCACGGTGTCGATCACCACGGGACCCATGATGGCTTCGGTGTCGGTAGCGTCGGCGAGCGCCTGAGCGTGGGCCTCGAGCCACTCGATGCACGCCTCAGGATAGCAGGCAAGGACGATGATGTCGCACTCACCGAGCGTCTCGTCGTTGAGCTCGCCGGCGACGGTGCCCATGCTGGCGGCCGTCATCACGTCATCGTCGGGGTCCCAGGCCAGCACGCGGACGCCCGCCTGCGCATAGCCGCGGGCAAAGCTGCCGCCGATGAGGCCCAGGCCCACGATGCCGGCGCACTTGGGGCCACCCTGGTTAACGCGTGCGTTTCTCACCGTACCCATGGGCTACTCCTGAACGGTCTCTTGGCAGACGACCTCGCGGATGGCGCGGATGCGGCGCATGGTGTCGTCGAACTGGTCGGGGGTGAGGGCCTGAGCACCGTCGGACCATGCGCGGCTCGGGTCGTCGTGGACCTCGATCTCCAGACCGTTGGCGCCGCAGGCAGTCGCGGCGAGCGCCATGGGCTCAACATAGCGGGTGTAACCGGTGGCGTGGCTGGGGTCGGCAACGACGGGCAGGTGCGACAGGTGGTGCAGCACCGGCACGGCGTTGAGGTCGAAGGTGTTGCGGGTTCGAGTCTCGAAGGTGCGGATGCCGCGCTCGCACAGGATGACGTTGTCGTTGCCCTCGCTCATGATGTACTCGGCTGCCATAAGCAGCTCGTCGACGGTGCCGGACATGCCGCGCTTGAGCAGGATCGGGGTCTGCGTCTTGCCGACCTCCTTGAGCAGGGGGAAGTTCTGGGCGTTGCGAGCGCCAATCTGCATGACGTCGATCTTCTTGTCGAGGAAGACCTGCACGTCGCGCGGGTCCATGATCTCGGTGACGATCGGCATGTCGAGCTCGGCGGATGCCTCGCACAGCAGGTCCAGGCCGGCGGGGCCCATGCCCTGGTAGGCGTACGGGGAGGTGCGGGGCTTGTAGGCGCCGCCGCGCAGCATCGTGGCGCCGGCGGCCTTCACGCGGCGGGCGATGCGGATGAGGTTCTCGCCCTCGACGGAGCAGGGGCCGGCGATGACCTGGAACTGGTCGCCGCCGATCTTGACGCCGTGGCCGCAGTCGATGACGGAGTCCTCGGGGTGGAACTTGCGGTTGGCGCGCTTGAACGGCTCGGAGACGCGCTGTACACGCTCGACGACGTCCATGGACTCAAGCAGGAACGGGTCGATCTTGGTCGTGTCGCCCACCAGGCCGATGATGGTCTCGTTCTCGCCGCGCGAGACATCGGTCTTGAGCCCTTTTTTCTCGATCCAGCTGACGATGTGGCTGACGGCCTCGTCGCTGGCGCTCTGCTTTAAAATTGCAATCATGGTGTGCCTCTCACCTCGATGGATAGCCCTTGCAAAAACGGCCCGCATCGCGAGCCGTGTATATATGGTGCATGAGAGTTTATACTATCTGACTCGCTTTTTCCGCCTAAAGCGCGCCGTCGCGGTGCGTCTCCCACGTAATTGCAAAGCTTTTTCTATTCTTTTGTTAGCCCGTGGCGCACTTGGGTATAATGCCTACCGTTCGCCCTATTAGCTCAGGGGATTAGAGCGTCTGCCTCCGGAGCAGAAGGCCGTTGGTTCGAATCCAACATGGGGCACCATCGAACGTAAGACCGTCCGAACCTCGCATGGTCCGGGCGGTTTTCTTGTACCGACGCGACGTGATGGGACGTGGTATGGCAGCAACGGATATCGAGCGCGGACTCTCGACCGCCGAGGTCGAGGAGCGCATCGCCGCCGGTAAGATCAACCGCAACATGGAGCTCAAGACCAAGTCGGTCAAAGAGCTCATCATCGAGAACCTCTGCACGCTGTTCAACTTGATCAACGTGGTCTTGGCGATTTTGGTGTTGCTGACCGGTTCGTTTAAAAACCTGACGTTCCTGTTCGTGGTGTTCTTGAACACGGCAATTGGCGTCATTCAGTCCATGCGTTCCAAGCGGATGGTCGACAAGCTCACGCTGCTCACCTCTAAGAAGGCCATCGCGGTGCGCGATGGCGCCGAGGTGGAGCTCGACCTGGACCAGATCGTGCTCGACGATATCATTCGCCTGGGGCGCGGTGACCAGATTCCGGCCGACGCCGTGGTGGTTTCGGGTGAGGCACTCGTGAACGAGAGCCTGCTGACGGGCGAGAGCGATCTCATCAAAAAGCAGCCCGGCTCCGAGCTCATGAGCGGCAGCTTTATCGACTCGGGCCTGCTGCGCGCCCGCGTGATCCATGTTGGCGCCGACAACTACGTGGCCAAGATCAACAACGAGGCCAAGTACGTCAAAAAGGTCAATTCCGAGATCATGAATGCGCTCAACGCCATCGTGCGCTTTGCGAGCCTCATTATGATTCCGCTCGGCCTGGCGCTCTTTGCCTCGAGCGTGAGCGAGCTGTGGGATGCCGCCGGTACGCCGGGCGATAGCGCGCTTTCGTGGTGTTTTTCCGAGCTGCTTGCCGGTCGCGTGCCTTCGTCGGCGCTGCTGTCTACGGTGGGCGCTCTTTTGGGCATGATTCCGCAGGGCCTGGTGCTGCTGACTTCGTCGGTGCTTGCCATCGCCACGGTGCGTCTGGCGCGCCGCAAGGTACTCGCGCAGCAGCTCTACTGTATCGAGACGCTCGCGCGCGTCGACGTGCTGTGCCTGGACAAGACGGGCACCATTACGTCGGGTCGCATGGAGGTCGAGGGCACCTATCCGTTGCCGATCGAGGGCGCTGGCATGGGCGCGGGAGAGAGCGAGGCATCTGTCCCCGTCGAGACCACGGTCCTCGATTTTGCGCTCGCCAACGTGGCGCGTGCCACCTCGGCAGACGCCAACGAGACCTGTCAGGCGCTGCTCAACTATTACGCTGACCGCCCGGTCGAGGTGTCCGAGCCGCTGGCGGTCATTCCGTTCTCTTCGTCCAAAAAGTGGAGCGGCGCCTCGTTTGCGCAGGGCTCTTATGTGATGGGCGCAGCGCAATTTGTGCTTTCGGAGCGCGCCTTTGCGCAGGTCGAGAACCGTGTGGCCGAGCTCGCCGACACCTGCCGCGTGCTTGTGGTGGCCCGTGTGGACGGCTTTACGCCCGACGGCGATATGGCGGGCGTAAAGCCGTCCACACGGGCCACCACAAGCACGCGGCAGGTG
>CABSNX010000215.1 GCA_902479205.1 uncultured Collinsella sp.
AAGGCTATTCGTCGGCAGCGTCAGATGTGTATAAGAGACAGTCCGAGAGCGTCGGCCTTTTAGCATAAAGCGCATCGTCCCCCCCCGGGGAGCTTCTGGGGCGCGGCTCTTCTGGTTAAACTACTCAATTCTTAATGCTCACCGTGCTCAATTCTCGATGACCATTCGGACTATTTTTAAGTGGGCATCAACAGGTTGAGTCGGGGAGGGGGGAGCTGAGGTGGATGAGGCGTATTTGTCCTGGCGTTATGTTCCGCACTTATTTGACCATGCGCGATACGGTAGCTTCAGCTTGCGGCTGTTTTGCGCTTCTTCGAGATCCCACACCGCACCTTCCAGGTCCGATTTATGTCCGCGCCAGTAGTTATGCTTTAAGCAAAGCGGCACGAGTGAACTAGCTGCAAGCCTCATGCTGTGAGCGCGTTAAGCAATCGGTCGTTAAGGCGAGGTGAGTATGAAAGGTAGAAACCAGCACGTTACGAAGCGGGCGGATGGCAAATGGCAGGTTAAGGGCGAGGGAGCGCGTCGCGCTTCCTTTGTTACGACGACCCAGGGCGAAGCTATAAAGCGCGGTCGTCAAATTAGTTCTAATCAGCACTCTGAGCTAATCACCCATCGTCCCGATGGCAGAATCCGCGCAAAGGATTCCCATGGGCACGATCCCTTCCCGCCGAGAGGATAGGGGCTTGACGCCATTGCGGCTGCGGGCATGGATTAGCGTGTCCGCAGCCGCAAACGCCTGCCGGAAGTATGCGGCAAATTCTGGAACCCCCGAGCACAACGGCTTTTCCGCATAAAGGATCCGCAGGCAGAAGCATTGCGGCATTCCGGAGTGCTCGGCATGCTAGGGATTTGCCGCATACTTCCGAGTTTTGGCCTTGTACCCTTTGCTCCACATACTGCAAACACTTGATTGATGCTATTTAAGGTCTATAATCAAATAAAAACTCTGAAATATCTTTTCAAAACAATGAAAGGAATTATGAGGACGATGCTTTGCCAGTTTACCTTCAGGAACTATAGATCCTATCGCGACGAAACTGTGCTTTCCATGCAGGCAACATCGATGAGGGAGTTCGAGCGCTCCCTCATAGAGTGTCCTGACGGGCAGAGTTTCCTTCCGGTAGCTGCGGTTTACGGGCCTAACGCTGGCGGCAAGTCTAACCTGCTCGAGGCTCTTGACTATATTCGTTCGGCGGTGGCAAGGCCGATCAGATTGTTGTCTGCCAGCACTGATGCGCCAGAAGGTAACCGATCTTCGATACCCCGTTGCTCTGCGTTCGAGTTCGATGACGTGTCGGCTGCTAAGCCCACCGAGTTCGAGCTCTACTATCGCGCGGGTGAGCATGAGTACCGCTATGCCCTGTCCGTGCATGCGGACGAGATCGTGTCCGAAGGATTGTGGCGGCGCAAATTGGGGGCGTCACGCACGGCGATGCTGTTCGAGCGCGAGGGGACAGGGGTTGAGCTTGGTCCCACGTTGCGTAAGCTCGTGACGGCTGCGAGATTCAACCCGAGCCTGCCATACCTGTCGTTTCTCTGCATCAACTTTGACGCGCCGGTGATCAAGGAGGCCGCCAGTTGGTTTCTTGATGGGGTGTTCCTGAACTACAACAGCTCCTATCTGGAGCAGATGCTCGAACAGTTGCTCGACGAGGATGACTCACTCGAGATCACGCGTTTTCTGCGTGCCGTTGACGTACGTATCGATGGCTTTAGGGTTGAAAAAGCTCCGGAATGGCGCGGCCAGCGCGTCTTCGTAAAGCATGAGGTGGACGGCAAGGGCTATGAGCTGCGCCTGTCCGAGGAGTCGGCCGGTACTCAGAAGCTCATGGGGTTGGCGTCGTTTCTGCTGGCGGCGCTCGAACGCGGCGGTACCGTCGTTGTCGACGAGCTCGACGCCAAGTTGCATCCGAAGCTCCTGCGCTACGTGATTCTGCTGTTCAAAGATCCCGAAGTCAACAAGAGCGGCGCGCAGCTCATCTTCTCGTCTCAGGACGTGTCCACTATGCGAAACGATGTTTTTCGCCGCGACGAGATATGGTTTGCTGCACGCGGCGAGTGGGAGGCGAGCCAGCTATGGTCGCTCGCCGACATCCACGAGGCAAATGGTAACCTGGTCAGCAAGAACGCGGCATTCGACAAGCAGTACCTGTCTGGCCGCTATGGTGCCGACCCGTATCTCACGCGCATTGAGGAGTGGGATTAATATGGCCGCGAAAAAGTCGAGGGACTGGCGCAGCGGCAAACGCGAGGGACGCTCTCGCATGGTACAGATGACGCGCCATCTCGTGGTGAGCGAGGGCAAGGAGACTGAGCCTCGATACTTTGAGGGCGTGCGCGCCGCGTTAGGCGCAGCAAATGAGCGGAAGGTTGCCGTAGTCGTTAAGGGGACTGGCAAACATACTCTCGACCTACTTGACTTCGCTGTCGAACACTGTCGCTATGCTCCTGAGACGTTTGACCATGTGTGGCTTGTATTTGATAAGGATGATTTCCCTGCATCCGATTTCGATGCGATGGAGAGCAAATGCGCCGAGCTCACCGATGGATTGAGGACGTTTCATGCGCTGTGGTCGAACCCCTGCTTTGAGCTGTGGCCCCTTCTGCACCTTCGATATACGACTGCTCCCATGTCGGCCGCAGAGTGCCAGCGTGGCCTCGCTCAAGCCATGTCTAAAGACCTGGGCATTGAGTACCGCAAGAATTTGGCAGGGCTGTTCGAGGTGGTGGACGGCAAACGAGGCGAGGCGTTGCAGCGTGCTGAACGCCTCGTCACATACCATAGGGGGCTGGGTAACGTTAAACCATCCGCGCAAAACCCTGCAACCAAGGTGGGCGAGGTATTCGATGTGATTGGGCCGTATCTGGTTTGACGGTCAAGTTCGATCGGGCTTGATAGGACTGGAGATTCATGAAAGATGTTGTTTCGGGCTGCCTGCCGTCTTTAACTGGATTGACCTTTTGGGACCCGATAGGATACTAGGCCGAATCTAGCGGTATTGACGCAGTCAACCTACGGGCTCGCACGTTGCTGCTGCTAGCAGCGGATCGGGTGAGGACTGCTGCTTCTTTGGCCTGTACGCCTCCGATGGCCAGTTTGCCGTGGACGCCTCCTGGGTGGACGCGACCGGCGCCATAGCCGATGCTGCCTGCGAGTGTGGCTCACTTGCGTCGGCGCAGTTTGTGACGCCGATGGGCGGGGCCTTTGGTACCGCCTGTGTTATGGATGCCAGCGGGGCCGTAGCTCAGCATGTGGTAATTGAACCCACAGGCGCCCAGCCGCCGGCGGGGAAGACCCAGCCCGATACCGATGAGCCCACCGGTGGCTGTCTCTTATACACATC
>CABSNX010000216.1 GCA_902479205.1 uncultured Collinsella sp.
TGTGTATAAGAGACAGCATACGGTGCGCAGCTCGTGCTCACCGACGGCTCCAAGGGCATGAAGGGCGCTATCGCCAAGGCAGAGGAACTGCAGAAGGAGACTCCCAACAGCATCATCGCCGGCCAGTTTGTGAACCCCGCCAACCCCGCCATCCACAAGGCCACGACCGGCCCCGAGATCTGGGACGACACCGACGGCAAGGTCGACATCTTCGTCGCCGGCGTCGGCACCGGTGGTACCGTGACCGGCGTGGGCGAGTTCCTCAAGGAGCAGAACCCCGAGATTAAGGTCGTCGCCGTCGAGCCCGCCACCTCCCCGGTGCTCTCCAAGGGCCAGGCCGGCCCGCACAAGATCCAGGGCATCGGCGCCGGCTTTGTGCCCGACGTCCTCGACACCCGGGTCTACGACGAGATCATCCCCGTCGAGAACGACGACGCCTTTGCCACCGGCCGCGCCGTGGGCCACAAGGAGGGTGTGCTCGTGGGCATTTCGTCCGGTGCCGCCGTGTGGGCCGCGCTGCAGCTGGCCAAGCGCCCCGAAAACGAGGGCAAGACCATCGTGGCCCTGCTTGCCGACACCGGCGAGCGCTACCTGTCCACGGCACTGTTCCAGGACTAAGGGCCCGTCACTTGTCGATAGGCCCAAGGCACGCCGGCCTCCCCTCTCTTCTGGCTGCCTGAGCCCATCTCGTTAGGGTGTCCCACGAGACGTCCGAACTTGCTACAATGTCTGCGGCGCGGAACCAGCCTCCCGCGCCGCTTTTCTTTTTTGGCCACATGCCACCAAGGAGAACCTCCCCATGCACAACAAGCGCGTGCTCGTCGCCATGAGCGGCGGCGTCGATTCCAGCGTGACCGCGTACCTGCTCAAAAGCCAGGGCTACGAATGCGTCGGCGCCACCATGCGCCTCACCTGCCCCGCACCCGATCCCGTCACGGGCATGAGTAAGGTCGACCGCGACATCGCCGATGCAAAGGCCGTCGCCGAGCGCCTGGGGATACCTCACCATGTGCTCGACCTGCAGCAGACCTTCGACCGCAATGTTATCGAGCGCTTCGTGACCGCCTACCAGGAGGGACTGACGCCCAACCCGTGCATCATCTGCAACCGCCACATTAAGTTTGGCGCGTTGCTGGATGCGGCACTGGATATGGGCTGCGACTACATCGCAACGGGTCATTACGCCAAAACAAGCCAGACAGTAGACGGCACCTGGCAGCTGCATCGCGGCGAAGATCCCAAAAAGGACCAGAGCTACTTTTTATATTCGCTTACGCAGGAGCGCCTGGCGCACACGATCTTTCCGCTGGCAGGCCTAGACAAAGAGCGCGACGTGCGCCGCATAGCCGCCGAGCAAGGCTTTACCAACGCCCAGAAGGCCGAAAGCGAGGACATCTGCTTTATTCCAGACGGTGACTACGCGGGCTATATCGAGCGCCGCTGCGGACATCCCGCTGCACCGGGCGACATTGTGTGGCGCGACGGCAGCGTGGTCGGACGCCATAACGGCGCGTTGCGCTATACCATCGGCCAGCGCAAGGGCTTGGGCGTCGCGATGGCGCATCCCGTGTATGTGACGGGCGTCGACACCGCCAACGACACCGTGCATCTGGGCGAGGCCGAGGACCTAACGGCCACAGCACTCACGGCCGACGACTGGATCTGGAGCGCCCCTGCCGACCGCATGGAGGCAGAACTCGATGCCGGCGGCATTCGCGTGGGCGCCAAGTACCGCTACCGTCAGAAAGACCAGGCAGCAACCCTTACGCGCGGCGAAGACGGGCAAATGCTGCTAACTTTTGACGAGCCGCAGCGAGCCATCGCCCCCGGCCAAGCCGTTGTAGTCTACCGCGGTGACATCGTCCTGGGCGGCGGTACCGTGACTGCCGCCATCAAGTAGTCCCACCCCCTTCATAAGTTGCGGTGAAATAGGGACTGTTTAAGCGTTTAAAACCGCCAAACAGTCCCTATTTCACCGCAACTTAGAGAGGACGGCCTCGGTCGGTACTGCCGTATCAGCCGAGGCCGCTGCATCGTTAGCGCTGCACGTAGGCGCGGACGAGCTCGTAGGTGTTGCGCACGCCGTCGATGTGGCTGCGCTCGTAGTTGTGGCTCGCGTACACGCCGGGGCCGATCAGGCCGTGACGGATGTCGTAGCCGGCCGAGAGCGTGGCCTCAACGTCCGAGCCGTAGTGCGGATACACATCGATGGCGTAATCGAGCTCCAGCTCGCGCGCGATGTTGGACAGCGTGGTTACCAGGTCGTAGTTGTACGGACCGCCCGAATCCTTGGCGCAAATCGAAACCATGCGCTCGGTGCAGCCCAGGTCGTCGCCCACGCAGCCCATGTCCACGCTGATCATCTCGCGCGTGTCGGCCGGCACGAAGGCTCCGCCGTGGCCGACCTCCTCGTACACGGTAAAGAGCAATGACACCATGCGCGAAAGTGTCACCTCGCCAGCGGCGACGGCGCGGGCGAGACCCAGCAGAATCGCCGCGGACAGCTTGTCGTCAAGGAAGCGACTCTTGATGTAGCCGCTCTCCGTCACCGTAGTGCGCGGGTCCATAGCGATGATGTCGCCAGTCTGAATACCCAGCTCGAGCACATCGTCCTTGCTGTCAACGTTCTCGTCGAGCAGGATTTCCATGTTCTTCTCGATGGTCTTGACCGGCTCATCGGCCACGTGCGCCGAAGGCTCGGTATTGAGGACCACGCCCGTGTACACATTGCCGTCACGCGTGTAGACGGTGCAGTTCTCGCCATCGGCCGTAGACCACTGATGCCCGCCGAGCGTCGTGGGGCGCAGGCGACCATTGTCCTTAATGGAACGCACCATGGCGCCCAGGGTATCGACATGGCTCGCCAACACAAGCGGCTCGCCCTCGCCACCAAGCTCAACGAGCACGTTACCCTTATTGGAACGCTCGGGACCAAAGCCCATATCGCGCAGGGTCTCCATCAGATAATCGGTCGCCGCGCGGGTATAGCCCGTCGGCGAAGCAATAGAAGTCAGCGTCTTAAGCTGTCCTGCGATATAGGAGAGCGTCTCCCCTAGAGAAGCATCAATATTAGAAGTCATATGCATCCTTCCAAGTAAAACTAAGACCGAGTCCCGATTTTAACCGTTCTGCACGTGCAATGCCCCAGGAGCCGAGCCGCCTCCAGACGTCCCCGCACCGGTTTTGTGCACGTGCACGGTTTACAATCCCAATCTTGCATAAATCCTATCGGTATTTGCATAGAAATGAGACATCTTTTTGCTTCGTCTCAGGGTGCCCCACCTTGGACCTGTCTCTTATACACATCTGACGCTGCCGACGAATAGCCTTGTGTAG
>CABSNX010000217.1 GCA_902479205.1 uncultured Collinsella sp.
CTCAAGTATTCGTCGCAAAGTGCTTCGGTCGAAAACTGGCGCGACCAGGACTACAACCAAAAGATGATCAACTGCATGGAATGCGGCGTTCCCGTTGGCGTGTTCTTTGCAACGAGCGCTGGCTACAAGGTGCTGGGTCTCGCATTCGTAGAGCGCTACGAGCCCGAGAACAACTGGTTTGTGCTGCACGGCCCCGTCCATAAGGGTGGACCAGACGCTCGTTTCTTCCCCGATATGAGTTACATGAAGGACGCTCCGATCGCGGCGGAGTTTTCCGGCGCCCCGGCGAGCGATGAAGAAAAGGTTCGCTACGCGCTGCGTCGCGAGCGAATCGGCCAGCAGCGTTTTCGCACTGAACTCTTTCAGGCCTACACTGGTCGATGTGCCGTCTCGGGCTGCAACGTCGATGAGGCGCTCGATGCCGCGCATATCGAGAATTACTCGGGTCCCAAATCGCAAGTTGTCAGCAACGGAATTCTGCTGCGCCGCGACCTGCATTCGCTGTTCGATGCTCATCTGATTTCGTTTGAGTTGGTGCGCGGAGATTATCAACTTTGCGGGTCGTATCTTCTGCAGCATACGGATTATGTGACGTTTGTGGGATCGGTGTTGCGCGAGCCGGACGAACATCGCTTGCGTCCCAACGCTCGATTCCTCGAAGCCCATCGCGCCGAGTTCGATTTCTCGGAATCGCGACGTCGGGCGGAAGCCGTTGCTCCGTATTAGGCAGGTGCGACCCGTCGCAACCCAATCATGTCGATTGATCGGATCGCGCCGCGCCGCACCGAGAACTGCGCGATCCTGCCATCCTCTCCTCAACAGTTAAAACGGGAAAGGGGAGACCATGGGATGGCGAAGCGATATCGCACGAGGAGTGTACGGAAATCTGCCGCGGGCGCTAATGGACCGGAGCCTGTTTCCGCTCATCGAGGCCACCTGCAGCCAAGTCTGCCTGCCCTGCCCTCGCTGCGGCGCAGGCCTCCCATGCCTAGACATCGGCTTCATCGACATCCACGACAAACACGCTACCGACCCGCGGGTCCGAACAGGCTTGCGCCTCCCAATCTATCCTCAGCAATGCCCAACCTGCGGATGCGCTATTACCTATGACGATGCGGAGTCATAGCTTCGAAGATCGAATTACCCGTTAAACAAACCCAGTGCCCTGAATCACCGCCTTACTCTCGCAACGCTCCAATGGGGAACACGTAGACGTCGTGCTCGGCGTCGTAGCGGCAGAAGGGCGAGGTCGCGGTGATGACGGCGCAGAACTCCGGCTGGGGGTTGCGCGCGGCAGGGTTCAGAGCGACCTTGCGGCGCAGGCGCTCGATGTTGCGGATTCCGTCGCTAACCTTGGATTCGCCGAGCTTGATTTCTATCGCTGCCCAGCGGCCATCGTTCAACTCGATAATGGCATCAACTTCAAGCCCGTCGGAGTCGCCATAGTAGTGGAGCGAGCCCGGATGCGAGCCGGGCAGGCACGAGGTGTAGACGCTCAGATCGTGAATGCACAGAGACTCAAAGAGCAGGACAAAAGTCTGACCGTCCGCAAGCAGCCTTTTGGGATTCATTCCAAGCGCGGCTGCGGGAATGGAGGGGTCGGCGAAATAGCGCTTTGGCTTGGTGCGCAGGCGGGATTTTGCGCGGACGGGTGCATCCCAGCCGGGCAGATTTACGATCGTATACATGCTTTCCAACATGTCGAGGTAAAACGCCACGGTCGAAGTTGCCGGCTGGGCGTCACTGTCACCCAACGAGGCGTCTGCTGCGATGGTGTTGAGCGTGGCAGAGGTCGCAACGTTGCGCGCGAGCGAGGACACAATGCGCCGCGCTGTAGACCCCACGCCTCCTTTTTGCGGAACGCTGACTTCGTACATGGCATCGAGGTACTGGTTGACGACCTCTGCAGCCATCTGAGGGCTCGCCCCGACAAGCGCCGGCCATCCTCCGCAGCAAATTGCGTCGGCCAGCATGGGGAGCGAGCCTGTATAGGCCGAAGGTTCGAATGATCCTTCGAATAGGTTTTGCAGCGAAACGGATCCCGTTGAAAGCCCTCGTTCCCAAAGCGTCATGGTGCTCATGTCGAGACGGGCTATGCGACCGGCGCCGCTGTGAGTGACAGAGTCTTTTGCCGGCGTTGACGACCCGGTGAGGATAAAGAGGCCCTTCTCGCCGCCGGATGCATCTACGGCGCGGCGCGTGGCATCCCATGTTGTGGGGGTCTCCTGCCACTCATCGATGACGTGCGGCTTATTGCCCTGAAGAGCGAGCGAAGGATCGGCTTCGACCAGCGACTTTACGTTTGGGTCGTCAAGATGAACGACGCTCTCACCGAATGCGAGCGCGGTCCATGATTTGCCGCACCACTTTGTGCCCCGAATCTCGACCGCTCCAAAAATCTGGAGCAGGGTTTGCAGTCGTTCGTCCAAAAGGCGAGGACGGTAGGATTTGGGCTGTTCCGAACCATAGGATATCATGATTTGATAAACCTCACTACCTGCGCATACTCGATTTTCGAGGATAATCATACTCGATTTTCGAGGATAATCATACTCGATTTTCGAGGAAATCTGGACTCGATTTTCGAGTTTTGCCCTACAGGTAGATCCCCTCGAACAGGCTCTTGTGGAACTGGGTGTGGTGGTCGCGTGCCCAGGTGAAGAGCGCCTGGTCGAAGTCGCCTTTGGTGGCAGGGATGCCATAGACGCCGGCGACTTCCACGCGCACGAACTCCAGCGCGGGCAGCTTGTTGATGGCCGTAAGTGCAAACGGCGACGTGGGCTCCTCGAACAGGTAATGGCTGCCTTGCAGCGCGCCACAGGCGGTGCAGGTGCTGGCGAGCGATACGGTTTTGGTGGTGCGCGACGTTACGGGTTTGTAGCCGCAGCGCTCGCGCAGGTAGTCGCGGATCTCGGCCGGCACGCAGCCCAGCGCGGGAACGATGGCTATGGCGTTGGCGCGGGCGGTGTCGATCGCGATATGACCTGCGTCGTCCATGGTGGGCGTAGCGCCGGGCGCAGCCTTGCTGCCCGAGTCCTCGGCCACCCAATACGGAATGCCAAAGGCCGCGACCGTCGTCTGCTCGTGGCACTTCCAACATTCGCGCTTGCCCAGTACCAGGTAGATGTAGGGCGCGCTGGGGTCGGAGCGATCAACGCCGGGCAGCCACGCGGCAAAGGGCTCGGGGTTGACGCCATCGGGCACGTACCAGATCTTCTTGGCCCGGTCCCACTTGGCGCCCAGGGCCTTGGCCTCGTCTTTGTGCGAAAAGGGAACATCGAGCTCGGTGCGCATGGCGGCTCCTTTGTGC
>CABSNX010000218.1 GCA_902479205.1 uncultured Collinsella sp.
TAAGAGACAGCATCGTGCACTACGAGGGCGGTGACCTAGTTTGTGGCATCGTCGACGGCAAGCCCGTGTCCATGAGCACCACCAAGCTTCCCGCCTTGAACGACCTGGTGGGCGAGGACCTTGTCTGCACCGACGGAACCACGCTGCTGGGCGCCGACGACAAGGCGGGTGTCGCCGAAATCATGGCGCTTGTCGCACGCATCGCGCAGGATCCCTCCCTGCCCCATCCCGCGCTCGGCATTTGCTTCTGCCCGGACGAGGAAATCGGTCATGGTGCCGAGCTGTTGGATATCGAGGCCTTCGGCTGCAAGTACGCTTACACGGTCGACGGCGGTCCGGTTGGCGAGCTTGAGTGGGAGTGCTTCAACGCCGCCGAGGCAACCGTTCGCTTTGAGGGCCAGTCCATTCACCCCGGCGACGCCAAGGGGCGCATGGTCAACGCGGGCAACCTGTTCTGCGACTTCAACGCCCTGCTCCCCTACGAGCAGCGCCCGGAATACACCGAGGGCTACGAGGGCTTCTATCACCTTGAGGGCGTCTCGGCAACGGTCGACCATGCCACGGCGCGCTATATCGTCCGTGATCACGATGCCGCCAAGTTCCAGCAGAAACTCGAGCTGATGAATGCCGCCGCCGCACTGCTCAACCAGCGACTGGGCGAGGAGCGCGTAACGGTCGAGATTAAGCAGCAGTATCGAAATATGGCCGAGATCGTTCGTGACTATCCCGAGCTTATTGATGTTGCCAAGGAAGCCTACCTTGCCTGCAGCGTTGAGCCCCAAGTACTGCCGATTCGCGGCGGCACCGACGGCGCACAGCTGTCGTTCCGCGACCTGCCCTGCCCCAACCTCTCGACAGGCGGCTACTGTTACCACGGCGTCAACGAGTTTGTCCCGGTCAGCTCGCTCGTCAAGATGACCGACGTCCTGCAGGAGCTCGTCGCCCGTTTCGCATAAGACTGGCTGCATAAGCCCAAAAGACGAATCGCCCCGTCCTCAACCGCGAACGGGGCGATTTTTGGTGCAAGAAAAGTAGTCAGCACCGCAGGTTGAGCCAACGTCAGCGAGCGCCGTTACGCGGGCTGGTAAAACCGCGTAACTCTAGTAGTTGGCTTCGTAGCCGTTGCCGTCACCGGTGGGCTCTTCGTAGTAATCGGAGCCGTCGCTCGAATCGTCGGAATCGTCCGAGCCACCCGACGAGGTCGCGGTGCCATATGCGTAGTCCTCGGACGTATTGTTGTTGAGGTCACCGATCGTGGAGCTGGAGCCGTCTGAAAGGCCCATGGTGTTGGGGCCCTTGGGATCCTCACCGGCGTCGACGCGGGCCATCATTTCCTTAAGCTCGTCTTCGTAAACAAAGACATAGCTCACGCCGTCGATCATAGTGCTGTCGTCGGCGTACGAGGGCAGGTTGGCCGAGTAGATGCCCTCGACATCCATGCCGCGCATGGCATTGACCGTGGACACGATATCCTGAACGCTCATATCGGTTACGAGCATATCGGACAGCGAATTAACCAGGCCAAAGATCTTCGTGGCATCGAAGTTATTGAGAATCTGGTTGGCAAGGGCGCCAAGCACCTGACGCTGATGGCGCATGCGCGTGTAATCGCCGTCGGCATAGGTGTAGCGGCAGCGGGCATAGGTAAGAGCGGTAGCGCCGTCCATATGCTGCTGACCAGCGGTAATCTTAATATCCAGATGCTCGGGATCGTCGACGTCGTCGGTCGCGTTGATATCGATACCGCCAACCGAATCAATAAGCGACTGCATGCCGTCAAAGCTGACCTCGGCATAGTGAGAAATCTGCACGCCGCACAGCTCGTTGACCGCCTGGACCATGGCCTCGGCGCCGCCAACGGTGTGGCAGGCGTTGATCTTCATGGTCTCGCCCTTGTACACGACCTTGGTGTCGCGCGGAACGGAAATGAGCGTCGCCTGCTTTTGCGTGGGGTCGATGCGTGCCAGGATAATCGAGTCGGCACGATATGTATCCTCGCCCGGACGACCGTCGGTACCAAGAAGCAACACGTAGAACGGATCTTTTGCCTCATTGGTATCGACCAGAATCTGGCGCAGGTTGTTGGTAATGACATTGGAGTCGCCAAGCTTGCCCATGATAGTGGCAAACCACAGACCCGCAGCAGTCGTGGCGCTCAGCAGCACGCCGAGTACGGCGATGAGAGCTACGCGGCGAACCGTGCGGCCGCGACGGCGCTGACGGGCGCGCTCGGAATAGCGTGCGACATTGTCGCGGCTGTAGATCTTGGCCTGCGCACCAGTCGAGGGTCTTCGGGTGTTATCCGCTAGGGGTTTCTTGTTAAACATAGGCAACCTGCATTAGTAGATGACGGGATCGGGAACGGTGGCATGTTCGACATGCGCGCCAAGCGCCTGCAGCTTTTCGACAAACTGCTCGTAGCCACGTTTGATGTGATGGATGGCCGAGACCTCGGTAACGCCATCGGCGATAAGACCGGCAACCACAAGCGCTGCGCCGCCACGCAGGTCGGGCGAGGTGACCTGTGCGCCCGAGAAGCCCTTGACGCCGTGAATCATGGCGTGATGGCTCTCGATACGAATATCGGCACCCATACGCACGAGCTCGGAGGCGAACATAAAGCGGTTCTCGAAGATGTTCTCGGTAATTACGGAGCTTCCGTCGGCAAGGGCCGAAAGCACCATGATCTGCGCCTGCATGTCGGTCGGGAAACCCGGGAACGGAAGCGTCTGGATATCGACCGGCCTGATGCGCTCGACGCGATTGACGTGGACGCCGTTCTCGATACGCTCGCACTCGATGCCCATAAGTTCCATCTTTTTGAGCACCATTCCCAGGTGGATGGGGCAGAAGCCCGTAACATCGACGCCGCGCTCATCGGCCATGAGGGCGCCGGCGACGATAAAGGTGCCGGCCTCGATGCGGTCACCCACCACGCAATGGGTAACGGGATGCAACTCCTCCACGCCCTCGATGGTCACGACGGGCGTGCCTGCGCCGACGATCTTGGCACCCATCTCGTTGAGCATGTTGGCAAGGTCGACGATCTCGGGCTCGCGGGCAGCGTTGTCGATAACCGTGGTGCCCTGTGCGCGCACGGCAGCCATGATGAGGTTCTCGGTGGCGCCCACGCTCGCGAATTCGAGCGTGACGGTGGTGCCGTGCAGACCCTGGGGAGCACTGGCGTTGATGTAGCCGTGGGCGGTGTCGAACTCGACGCCCAGAGCCTCGAGACCCAAGATATGCATATCGATCTTGCGAGCACCCAGGTTGCAGCCGCCCGGCATGGCGATCTTGG
>CABSNX010000219.1 GCA_902479205.1 uncultured Collinsella sp.
CCTCCGGTGGTGATGCCCTCGGCGAACAGCGCCCCGGCGAGGGTTCCCGCATCAGAGCCGCCCTGCTTGGCCTCGTCGAGGCCGCCAACGGCCTCACTTGCCTTTGCCGCAGCCACGTCGTAGGTGTCGCCCTGGGCGAGCGCGTTGGCGAATGCAGTCACGGCGGCGTCTCCGGCGATGCCGTAGTCGTCGCAGTTGCGCTTGAACTCCTCGAGCGTGGAGCCGGTGACCTGCTGGGCCGCGCCGATGGCTCCCTGCGCGCCAGCGCTTAGGCCGCTGGCCCAGTTGTCGGCCGCCGCCTGCCCCTCGGTCTTGCACTTGATGCCCATGTCGCCGAGCGCCCTGATGATGCTCCCGGTGGTGCCGTCCCACGAGGCGGACAGCTTGATCAGCTGCTCGTCGTTCAGGCTCTGGAAGTCCTCGACGCTGATTCCGGCGCTCTGGAGGTCGTCGCAGAACTGGCCGAGGTCCTTGTCGAGGCCGAGGAACGCGGAGGAGACGGCCGGGGACGCCGCAGCGAGGTCCTTCACGCTCGCGGTGGCCCCGTCTGCCACGGCCACGGATGCGCCGAGGCTCTCCGTGACGGTGTCGATGGAGTTGTTCACCGCGCCGAGCGCGGCCTTGGCCTCGTCAAGCGCCTTGCCCTGCTTCGAGTAGCTCATGGTCAGCTCGGCCTGCTCGCGCGTCATCTGCGGGTTGTTCTTCATGCAGCGGTTGACTTCGTCGTTGTAGTCCCTCTGGGCCACGGCGAGCGTCTGGATGTCCTGCGCCTGCTGCTCGTAGAGGGCCGTCAGGTTCGACTGCTGCGCGTCTATCCTGATCTGCTCGAGCTTCTTCTCGACGTACTCGCCGAGCGCCCCGGTGACGTCGCTGATTGCGCCGTGCTCGTCGGCGAGCTTGCCGTTCGCCTGGTCGACGACGCTTATCTGCGTGCCGCACATCGAGTTGACCGTATCGACCGCAGCGCGCAGGCGGCCCTGCGCCTCGGTGCTCAAGTCGCTCTTGTTCGCATACTCCCTGATGGTGTCGTACGCGGCCGTGAGCTGTGCGGATTGCGCGGCGGCCGATGTGTTGGTCTCCTTGAGCGTGCTGGCGAGCTGCGCCTGGCTCTCGAGCATCTTGTCGATGTCGGCCTTGGCGCTGCCCGTGGAGCCGGTGAGGACGTCGAAGGCCCCGGCCTCCTCCTTGACCTCGCTCTTGGCACCAGCGGCGGCGGCCTCCAGCTCGGTGGTCGATGCCTTCAGGTTGTCGGCGTGCTTCTTGGCATCCTCCATGCTCTGGATGAACATGCCCACCGCGCCGATCACGAGCGCCGGGCCGACGGCGGCGAGGGCGAGCTTGGCCACGTCTGCGGCCTTCGCCCACATCATGAGTCCGGCGGCATGGCTCTTCGTGGCGGCCTCGGACGTCTTGGCCGCTGCGGCCTCCTGCCTGTATCCGTTCACCAGCCCGTTCGACTGGTTCATGGCGTTGCGCTTCTCGACGACCTCCTTCTTGAGGCTCTCGACGAGTTCGGCGTTGGCCTTGCTGCCCTTCTTCTGCTCGTTCGACAGCTTGCGGACGGCCGTGTTGTACTTGGACGTGTCGCTGTTGGCGTTGCGCACGGCCTCGACGTACTTCTCGACGCCGCCAGCCGCCTTGGCCGCCGGGTTCTTCTCGAGGGCCTTGCTCAACTTCTCGTTGCTGCTGTAGGTCTTCAGCGCCGAGGCGTTCGTGGTGGTCAGCGCGTCGGCGTAGACGCCCCACTCCTGCTTGGCCTTGCCCACGGCCGTGACGGCGTTGCCGACGGTCTTGACGATTCGGCCCGTGGTTGTGAGGAACGGCGAGGCGGCTGCGGCCACGGCGGCGAGCGCGATGATATTGCGCTGCGCGCCCTCGTCCATGTCGGCGAAGCCCTGCGTCACGTTCTCGACCGCCTCGAACAGCGGCTCGGCCGCGTCGACGGCGTCGGTGGCGGCGTTTACCAGAGGCGTGCCGATGTCCTCGGCCACCGCCGTGACCTTGTTCTGCAGTATCTCCAGCTTGGCGGCCATGGAGTCGTTTCGGTTGTTGACCTCGTCCTGCAGCGCCGTGTTCTCGCGCCAGCCGTCGTTGGATACCTGCAGCGCCTGGCTCACGAGGTCCGTGTTGCCAGCGAGGCGCTTGAGAACGTCGGTCTGCCTGATGCCGGTCACGCCCATGGACTCCAGCGCCACGGTCATGTTCTCGGCGCTGTTGGTGCCCTTGAGGAGGGCCAGCATGGTGTCGGTGGCGCTCGTCCTCCAGCTCTGCGCGAACTGGTCGGCGCTCATACCGGCGATGGACGCGAACGAGTCGAGCGCGTCGCCTCCGGTTGCTACGGCCTTGTCGATGGATGCGACGGTGTTGGAGAACGCCGTGCCACCGGCCTCGGCCTCGATGCCGAGGGAGGACATGGCACCGGACCATCCGAGGATGTCCGGCGTGCTCATGCCGACCTGGTTGGATGCGGCAGCGATGCGCTGCCCCATGGACGAGACGCTTGATTCGGTTGTGGCGAGGTTGTTGCCGAGGTTGACGATGGCCGAGCCGTAGCGGCTCACGTCGCTGTGGGACATCTTCACGATGTTGGCGAACTGCGCCAGCTCGGTGGCCGCCTGCTCGGCGTTCATGTCGGTGGCGATGTCCAGACCGGATACCACGCGCGAGAACTCGTCCAGCTCGTCGATGGAGAAGCCGAGCTGCGCGCCCAGCGCCTGGATGTCGAGGATCTGGTCGGCGCTCACCGCGTTGGTCTTGGAGAACTCGATGGCCGATTCCTTGAGCTGGCGGTACTGCTCCTCGGTGCCGTCCACGGTCTTGCGCACACCCGTGAGGGACGTGTCGATCTTGACGGCCGCAGCTCCCGTGGCCACGGCCACGCCAGCGATGGCTGCGGTCACGGGGACCAGCTTCTGCCCGGCGGCCTCGATTCTGGCCCCGGTGTTGTATATCTCGCCGCCCGCCTTGGCGAGCTTGGAGCCGCTGCTCACCAGCTTGCCCCCGGCGGTGTCCAGGTTGCCGCTCGCGGCCACGGCCTTCTTGGACAGGCTGTCGAGACGCCTCTCCGCCTTCTCCAGCGCGGAGCCGTTGTAGGAGCCTGTGACGGCGATGGAGATTGATGCCTTACCCATTTAGGTACCTCTGGATTACTTTCTCGATGCGCGACTCCACGCGGTCGCGCACCTCGTCCTCGTATTCGTCGACGGCGCGCATGAGCGCGCGCGGTTTACCGGCATGGGGCACGCCCTGTCTCTTATACACATCTCCGAGCCCACGAGACCGATCAG
>CABSNX010000220.1 GCA_902479205.1 uncultured Collinsella sp.
AGATACTGATCGGTCTCGTGGGCTCGGAGATGTGTATAAGAGACAGCTTTCCATGTGTCTGTACTATGAGCCGTTGGGGAACCAGATGTCAACCAGCATGCCGAGCTCAGTCACCTCATCCTAGGGAAAGGAGCAAAGGGGCGTCACTGCTTTTGACGGTGCTCTTAGCTACAGTAGACCTTCCACGAAAGGTTTGAGCTTGTCGAGCATCGCGTCGCTTCTGATGACTGTACCTAAATCGAGGTGCTCACTCTTCTCCTTCGTAATCGTCTGAGTGATTACGCCCATGAACAGCAGCCTGGAGCCGATGGCAATTCCGTCGGTCGTGGGATAGCTGCCCTGGTTGAGGATGAAGGCGGGACTGCCGCTGGAGCCCTCGAATACAGATGCGTCAACGAGGAACTCGCGCTTACCCTTGTAGTCGTTCCAAGCGGGCGTGGAAGTCCAGCCTTGCCTGATGAGGGGGGTCTTGTTGTAGTCGTCATAGAGCCCGCTGGGGTATCCGATAAAGGTGATTTGCTCGAGCGCCGCCAAATTGTCCAGCACACTCTTCTTCGGGATGAGTCCAGAGTCGATGGATCGGTAGAAGGGCCTCTTCCCGTTTTCTTCAAGCATGCTGAGAACAGGGGCCACCGGCATCGCAACCAAGTCGAGCTCTCCGAGCTTCTTCCCCTCGATGAATGACTTGTCGAAGTTCACGCTGATGGTCTCGCGTGACGGGGCGTCACCTTCGGCTAGATTGATGACGAAGCGGCCCTGAATCACATCCTTGAGGACATGGTGGTTGGTAATGAGCAGGGGCACTTTTCGCCCGTCTTCAAGGTCATAGGAAAAGAAGAATCCTGTACCCGAGACGCCCGTGCCTTCGGTAGTAATGCCCACGATGGGGACCGTGGTAAAGAGCAGCTGCGTGCTCGTATCATTAATGTTCATCGGTCTTGGTCTCCTTGTCATCGGGATCCGCCAGGTGTTCTAGGACGCGCTCGGCCAGATCAGATTTGCCCTGCTTCTCTTCTTTTCGGATAAAGATAAAAGCGACAAAGAGTCCTACTGCGCCACACGGTGCTACGCAGAGCATCAAGATACCGGGCAAAGATGCGAGATTGACAGATGACGACAAACCCCCGAGAAACCAGCCCAGGAACGTTGTCGCAAGACCTAAAAGGATGTCAGGTTTGTAGGAAGGGCGCTCCTGCTTGGCCTGAAGGAGCATCTCCCTTGCTTTTCTCAGGTCGCTGTCGCGCTGTCCGACGTATGATTCCTGCAGGTATTCATTGGGGATGCGAACCTCGTGGTCCTGGCGCACGGCGACGTGCTCCCGGTCATTTATGAGGTGGATGCCGTTACTTGCCTCTCCAACGCTAGCATTGTCGCCCATGTGCTCGAATACGCTGTCGAGGTCAGCCCACCTGACTCTATGGGCAAGCGCCTGGTCTTGTGGTGGGTTCTCTTGACCTTTCTCCACCAGATCTCCTTAAAACAAGGTCCTAGCGTCTTGCGGAAGTTTATGGTCACAGCAGAGACACCATGGTTCAACCAATATATCGATGGATAGATTATACCGTGCGGCTGATATGGCGACCAAGGGATGCTGCCGGCACGGCTGTGGGGTGCTAGTGACTTGCAGATTGCTGGCGACAGGCTACTAATAGCGGCATGGCTTTGCTGTTGGCTCACTCCGCCGCCCGCCTCACGGCGCCGGGGGTTTCTCGGCGCAGTGAGGCGGCATCGGTTGTTCTAGCTGTTCTGTGCCAATAGGTTGTTTACACCCGGGTAGTGACAAATAGGGAGGGCTCCCACATGCTGTGAGTTGTCTAGACGAACAGCAGAGGAGCCCTCCCGTGGAGCAACATCCTAACGCAAGGCTCACCCCGAGGGGGCGCGAGACGCTCGTCTCGCGCATAGCGTCCGGCCTCGGCGTCGCCGAGACCGCGCGTCAGATGGGCGTCAGCCGCCAGACGGCGAGCAAGTGGCTGCGCCGCAGCAGGTCCGGAGAGCCCATGTCCGACCGCAGTAGCCGCCCGCGCAGGCTCGCGAGGTCCACGCCGCGCGAGATCGAGAACCGGGTCCGCGAGGCGCGCTCGTCACTGCCGCTCGCCCCGCCCGGACTGGCGCCGGGCGCGCTATGCTTAGGGAGCGGTGGGCGCCTCCGGAGCAGCAGGGGACTCGGACGCGGTGATGCCGGAGGTGTCGATCTCGCCCAGATTGGCGAGCTGCTCGATGAGGGGGAGGCCCATCGGGTCGTCCACCTCGACGCCGCCGAGCACGATGGTGCTGTCGCGCATGTCGATGTGGGTCGTGAATACGGCCGGGTCGAAGCCCGAGGCGATAAAGCCGATGCTCGCGAGGACGACGCCCGCGGCAACGAGCCCGCCCGCTACGGCGAGGTAGATCTTCTTTGCGCTGGTCATGGTATTCGCTCCTTTCTACGCCGCGAGGTGCGCGGCAGTGCCGCCCTTCTCGCCCTTGCCCTTCCAGAAGGGCGAGGCGGCCTTCCTCGCCCAGAGCGCCGAGAGGCGCGCGATTTGTTTTGAGGCGGCCCAAGCGCCAGCACCAACGAAGAGCGCCACGCCGACGAGGCCGAACCCCACGCCCGCCGAGGCGAGGGCGTACGGGAAGTGGCCGATGGTGACGCCGCTTACGGCAAGCAGGAGCTCAACTACGCCCACGCCCCCGAGTGCCGCCGCGACGATCCACACGCAGAGCGCCAGCACCCAGATGCAGATATAGACCGTGACGGCCACGGCGGCGAAGGCGGCGAGCAGCGGCACCCACACCGGGGAGCCAACGATGGTCAGCACCCACAGCAGCGCGGTGCTGCGCCGGCGCGTCCTCGCGATCACGCGCGGCACGGCGGGCAGGTCGTCGAGCGTGGCCTCCGCCACCTCGCCGGGCGTGCCCATGGCGGCCACGGCTTCCTCCTCGCTCATGCCGTCCTCCATGCGGTCGGCGATGGCCTCCGCGTAAAACGCCTTGGTCTCCTCCATCTGTTCGGTCGGCAGGCAGGTGAGCAGCTCGCCCAGCCGGCCCAGGAACTCATCGCGCGTCATGGTGCGCCTCCTCAACGTATGCGTAAATCTCCCGTACGGACGGCCACTCGGCCAGGAACTCCTCGATGCGCGCTCGCCCGTCGTCCGTGATGCGGTAGTACCGGCGCAGCCGCCCGTTGTGCTCGGCGGAGCGCGCCGTGATGCACCCGGCCTTCTCCAGGCGCTTGAGC
>CABSNX010000221.1 GCA_902479205.1 uncultured Collinsella sp.
CTCACGGACGCTGCCGTGCTTGGACGCAACGTGTTTCCTTCTATGGCTTCGAACTTTGCCATGTCCCGGCAGCATGCCAGCGTTCGTTTTGAGCGGGGCACATGGATGGTTGCCGATGAGGGGTCCAATAACGGAACGGCTCTTATGCGTGGCGGCCAGATTCTCAACTTGGTTCCCGGCGTGGCCCAGCCGATTCATACCGGCGATACGCTACTCATTCCGGCTGCGTCTGGCGAATTTGCTCAATTGCGTTTGACGGTTACTGTGGAGGAACCGCCTGCGGCGCAACCCGTGCAGACCCAGGCTTGGTCTGCACCTCAGCCCGCGTCTGCTGCGGCACCGGTTGTTTCTGCTGCTGGTGAGTCTGTGGGTGTCGAGGGCTGGTTTGTCGAGTGTCCCGAGTGCGGTCGTTTGCATCTCGTTGCTGATGAGCGTGCGAAGGTTGGGGATGGCTGTGAGGAATGCGGTTGCTCGCTTGCACGTACCTCGGCCGTGTACCGTACACTCGATCCGGGCGAGGATTACGCCGATGTTCGTTAGCCATGTGCTTGCCCCCGTCGTCTCGCTGGGTCCGGGAGAACGTATTGTTGTCTGGACCGCTGGTTGTTCAAAGCGTTGCGCCGGATGTATTTCGCCCCAATGGCGCAACCAGCTGCCCGAGCAGGATGTCGACGTTGATGAGCTTGCGCAGATGTTGCTCGATGCGGCGCGCGAATATGGCGTACATCGGCTGACGGTTTCGGGTGGAGATCCGCTCGAGCAGGCATCAGAGCTCGTGAAGCTGCTGGCGACAATCCGCGGTGCTTACGACGACATTCTCGTTTACACCGGCTTCACGTTTGAGGAGCTGCCACAAGTGATCGGTGCGGATACGTGGAAGACGCTTAAGTCTCTTATCGATGTGCTGATTGACGGTCCGTACGTAGACGAGCTCAACGTGCCCGATTGTGCGCTGCGCGGCTCGACTAACCAGCGCGTAATCTACCTGAGCGACCGCCCACACGATGATTACGACCAGTATCTTCAACAGCCTCGTCAGCTTCAAAACTATGTCCAGGACGGCACGGTTATCACCGTTGGTATTGCCGACCGTTACCACCATGAATTTTCTGCCAAGGAGGTATAACACATGGCAACTGATTTCGAGCGCCAATCTTGGCAGCGCGAGATGCTCAACTTTAAAGGGGTTAAGAGCCTCTTTATCCTTGAGGGCAACGTCAACGACAAGTATCCCGATGTGGTTGACGGCGGCCTTCAGTTCTCGGAGCTTGCCGAGGTCGTACGCGGCCTTTTTGAAGACGCCAATGGCTCAGTTGAGTACAACGTGGCATATTTCGATCCTATCCAGCTGTTTTCGAGCAGCATGGGCAACGTCGATTGCAAGCGCCTGGTGTCGCTGGCTCATGACGAGGCTTCCAAGAACGACGACCGCATGATGGAGGCGAACGCCTGCATCGCCGATGGCCGCCAAGCATATGCCACCGAGCAGTCGAGCCTGCCATCATATGGCGAGGTTATCCGCTCAATGTTGCGCCTTAAATACAACGACAATCCCGATGGCGGCACCGAGGCTAAGCCGCTTTGCGTGATCGTCAACATGGCGTCGCGCCTGCTTGCCTCCTCGACCGGCCTTATGCCCGACGAGACGCAGTTCTTCCTTAACCTGTACCTTGGTGCCAGCAAGGCTCGTCTCATTAACCGTACGGCCGTCAACACGCTCATTCTGGTAACGGATAACGTGCGCAACCTGCCCGTGTGGTTTATCGAGGAGAACCCCTTCTTGCGCACCATCACGCTGCCGCATCCCGACCGCGACATGCGCGAAGCCTATATTCAGAGCAAGTTTGGCTTTGGTGAGGCGCTGTCCGATTCCGATGACCGCGCGGTGCGTCGCTTTATCGATACCACCGACGGCATGAGCGTTAAGGAGCTCGAGGGGCTGCAGCGCATGTATCAGCGCGATATGCAAAACCCCGATGCTTCCATCGAGGCCATCCTTCCCAAGCTCGTCGACGTATATAAGTACGGTTTTCGCGAGAACAAATGGCAGCAGATGTTCGAGAAGCTCGAAGAGGATCCCGAGGCAAAGATCAAACGCCGCGTGAAGGGCCAGGACGAGGCCGTCGAGAAGGCCGTCACCGTGCTCAAGCGCTCCGTCATGGGTCTTTCGGGCGCCACCCATTCATCTGGTTCTAAGCCCAAGGGTGTGCTGTTTTTGAGCGGTCCCACCGGTACCGGTAAGACCGAGATCGTTAAGGCCATTACGGAGCTCCTCTTTGGCGATGAGCGCAGCATGCTGCGTTTTGATATGTCCGAGTACGGTGCCGAGAACTCCGACCAAAAGCTCTTTGGCGCTCCTCCGGGATACGTGGGCTATGCCGAGGGCGGTCAGCTGACCAATGCGGTCAAGGCCAATCCGTTCTCGGTGGTTCTTTTCGACGAGATCGAGAAGGCCGCGCCCAGCATTATGGACAAGTTCCTGCAGATCCTCGAAGATGGACGCCTGACCGATGGCCAGGGCAATACCGTGTACTTCTCTGAGACGGTCATCTTCTTTACGAGCAACATCGGCTTTTCCAAGATTGAGATCGATGCGCAGGGCAACGAAGTCCGTAATACCATCGCGCCCAATACGCCCTATAACGAAATTTGCGAGCGCGTGCGTACCGAGATGGATCGCGAGTTTAAGCCCGAGTTCTTGGGTCGTATCGGCGACAACGTGGTCATCTTCAACTTTATCGACGACGCCGTGGCGCTTCAGATCCTCAATTCCAAGATCGATGCCGTTAACCGCAATGTGCATAAGGCACAGCCCGATATTACGGTTGAGGCGACCGATGCCGCTCGCGAGCTGCTGCACTCCATTGCCATGACGGACGCCGTCAAGGCCAAGGGCGGCCGCGGCATTGGCAACCTGGTGGAGAGCGGTTACCTTAACGGGCTTTCCGATTTTCTGTTTGAACACCGCGCCGAGTGGCGCGGTCGTCCCGGCATGGTGGCACGCGCCGTGCCGCAGGGCGAGGGCGATGATGCACATATCGCATTTGAGCTCGTGCCCGGATCGATGGGAGGCGATTGGCGATGACGAAGTTTGTCGCTGCAGCAAAAACTCAAGCGGGAACCAATCACCCCGTCAACGAGGACCGCTTGCTTCTTGACGGCAACGTCCTTTGCTATGGTCTGGTGGGCGATTGCGAGCGCGAGATGGGCTGCATGGCA
>CABSNX010000222.1 GCA_902479205.1 uncultured Collinsella sp.
GGCAGCGTCAGATGTGTATAAGAGACAGCGCATATAGCACACGCAGGGAGGCGTCTGAGCGCTGCGTACCGTTGAGCGAAACATTGCACATACCTATGGCCTCCTACGCCTGCAAGCGTTAATCGATGGTTCTCAAGAAGTCTAACAAGAAACGGGCATGCGCGCACATGCAATCGTATCGTCAATTCGAACGAACGAGACAGCAGACACCACATGCGGCCAGAACGCAAAAACACCCGCCTTGGGAATCCAAAGCGGGTGTTCGGCAACGATGTATCGATGCGGCTAGCAGACCTGGCGAACCTCGATGTGCTTCTTATATTCGTCCACCTTGGCAAAATCGCCCAAACCGGGGCACTCCACCACGTTGGCGCCGGTGGCCATCGAGAGGCGCAGGGCATCCTCGACGCGCTCGGGAGCGTCGTGCCACACGGACAGGAAGGCGGCAAGCGAGGAGTCGCCGGCGCAGACGGTCGACAGCACCTTGACCTCAAAGGTACGGTTGGCAAACCAGATGTGTTCGCCGTTGGAGAAGTACGCGCCCTCGCCGCCAAGGGTCAGCAGTACGTTCTTAGCGCCTTTGGCGTGCAGCTCGCCCATCGCGCCCTTAACGGACTCGTCGTCGCCACCGCTCACCTTAATGCCAAAGATGTCGAGCAGCTCGTCATCGTTGGGCTTAATGAGCA
The DNA here is from genome assembly GCA_902479205.1 of uncultured Collinsella sp. Taxonomy (GTDB): domain Bacteria; phylum Actinomycetota; class Coriobacteriia; order Coriobacteriales; family Coriobacteriaceae; genus Collinsella. The sequence goes on from CABSNX010000222.1 coordinate 687, forward strand.
ACGGCTCCATGGCAATGAGGTCAGCCAGCTGATGGCTCGAGATATCGAGCACGAACTCGGCGCCCTTCGCCTTAACACGGCGAAGTACCTCGGGCAGGAAACCCTCGGAGGTGTTGGGAGGCAGCGAGCCGCTAATGACCAGGCAGGTCATGTCCTCGAGCGAATCAATGAGCTCAAACATCTCCTGCTCGTTGGCAGCATTGATGGCAGCGCCTGCATTGACCATGTTGTACTCGGTGTCGGGACCGGCGTTGAGGAAGACATTGACGCGCGTTATGCCGTCAGTCCACACGGGCTTGACGGGCACGCCCAGGGCCTCGGCGCCCTTGACGATAAACTCGCCCGAGAAACCGGCAAAAAAGCCCAGGATCGTGGTGTCGACGCCGTAGTGATCGAGGGTGAACGAGACGTTAAGACCTTTGCCGTTGGGCGTATAGACCGCATTGCGCGTGCGGGTGACGGTGTTGGCGGAAAGACCGTCGCAGGCAATGTTGTAGTCAATGGCGGGATTTGCAGTGAGCGTGTAAATCATGTAAGTTCCTTTCACAAGGCAACGTGTTAATGAAAGTATATTCCACGCTTCGGGAAAAGACCATAGCAACTCGGCGAACGGTGTAGAACGCGTGCAGGGCGGCGGGATGACGGGCAAAAGAAACAGGATCCTTGTCCTGTCGCTCGCCCACAATATACAAAAATGGCGCCCCAGCCTAAACCGGGACGCCATACACGCGAAAATAATGAGTTTCGCTTACTTGCGATCGAGCTTGCGGACAGCAACGCGCTTGCTGTACTCATCGACGTGACCGAAGTCGCCGATGCCGACGGACTCGGCAACGTTGGCGCCGGTGGCCATAGCGAGCTTCATGGCCTCCTCGACGTTGTCGCGATCCCTGTACCACTTGTGCAGGAACGCAGCGAGGGTGCAGTCGCCGGCGCAGACAGAAGAGACCAGCTTGATGTTGAACTCACGCTTGGCGTACCAGATGTCCTCGCCGTTGGAGAAGTAAGCATCGCCGCGGCTACCACGGGTGAGCAGCACGTTCTGAACGCCGGCGTCGTGTGCGAGCTTCATGGCAACGCGGACCTCGTCGTCGGTGTCGACCGGCACGCCGAAGATGGCCTTCATCTCGTGATGGTTCGGCTTAATGAGCAGCGGCTTCTTGTGAGCGAGCTCCTTGAGCTTGTCGGAGGACAGGTCCAGGACGACGTCGGCGCCACGAGCCTGAGCGTGCTCCATAACCTGGGCCAGGAAGTCGGGCGTAGCTTTGGGAGGCACGGAGCCGGAGACAATCAGGCACTCAAGATCGCCCGCGGTGTCCAGGATGTTGTAGAGCTCCTTCTGATGCTCCGGCGTAATCGGGGCGCCGGGGTTCAGGATGCCGTACTCGTGCTGGCCATCGTTGACGTAGGTGTTGATACGCGTGATGCCGTCGGTCCAGACCGGGCGGCACAGGCAACCCAGGTTCATGACCTCCTCGACGATAAACTTGCCCGTGAAGCCAGCGAAGAAGCCGAGCGCGACGGTGTCGACGCCCATCTTCTTAAAGGCGAAGGACACGTCGAGGCCCTTGCCGTTGGCCGTGTAGCTGGCCGAGCCGGTGCGGACGTTTTCGTCGGGCTCGAGCGGAGAGCTCGAAACCGTCATGTCGACAGCCGGGTTAGCGGTTAGCGTGTAGAACATTTACAGTACCCCCTGTATATGTGAGGGCCGCGTGGCCGGCCCATTCCAACCACGCGGTTACCTCTGATACCAAATTAGCGAGCTGCGGACTCGAGCAGCGCCTTGACCTCGGCGGCAGTGTTGCAGGCGAGTGCCTTCTCGGCGAGCTCGTCGCACTCGGCCTTGGTCCACTGGCTGATGGTCTTGCGGGCGCGCAGGATCGACGGAGCGCTCATCGAGAACTCCTCCAGGCCCCAGCTGATCAGCAACGGCTCGAGCAGCGGATCGGCAGCGGCCTCGCCGCACATACCGACCATGATGCCGGCCTTCACGCCGCTCTCGATGATGTTCTTGAGCGAGCGGAGCACGGCGGGATAGTACACCTGGTACAGGTTGGAGATGGTGTCGTTGCCACGGTCGGCGCACATGGTGTAGCCGATCAGGTCGTTGGTGCCGATGGAGAAGAAGTCGGCGACCTCGGCAAGACGGTCAGCGAGCAGCGAAGCGGCGGGCGTCTCGACCATGATGCCGACCTCGATGTTCTCGTTGAACTTGCGACCCTCTTCGGTCAGCTCGGCCTTGCACTGCTCGACGAGCTCCTTGACAGCCAAGACTTCCTCGACGCAGGTGACGAGCGGGATCATGATCTTGACGTCACCGAAGGCACTGGCGCGCAGCAGGGCGCGAAGCTGGACCTTGTACTGGTCGGGATTGGCCAGGCAGTAACGCACGGCGCGGAAGCCCATGAAGGGGTTGTCTTCCTTGACCATGTGCAAGTACGGGATCTCCTTGTCGCCACCCACATCGAGCGTGCGCTGTCTCTTATACACATCTCCGAGCCCACGAGACCGATCAGTATCTCGT
>CABSNX010000223.1 GCA_902479205.1 uncultured Collinsella sp.
GATGTGTATAAGAGACAGGGCTGAAGGACCGCTCGATGGCGGTGTTATGCCGCCTGGTGCGCCATTGTCCCCAGGCGCTATTTCACCGCTGCTCTCGCTGGAGTCGCTTGCGATGTCACCTGTCGAGGGGGCGAGTCCGACCGCTCCTACTCCGCTCCATTCCATCTCGAGGAGCGCCGGATCGACAAGGACGTGATGCACATCTTGCGTTTCGGTACTGATATCGACAGGACCGGGATCTGCCCCTCGCGTCAGGCTGAGCGATCCGGTTCGCTGTTTGCCCCGAATCCCCTGGCTTTCTGTGCTGGTCGCGTAGAACATCAGAGGGATCTCGCCATTTGCCGTGGCGTCGGTGCCCGCCTTGGTCATTTTCAGCGATGCGGTGAATGAGATAGCGGGCTGCGTGCCATCGGCGCCCGAGGGGACGCAGCCCAGGCATACACCCCCTCCGTTTTCGAAAAATGTGCTGTCGTAGGCGACCGTTGCCCTGTCCGCCGAGTCATCGGACAGGGTGATGTCGAGACACAGCTTCACGTCGCAGGAATCGCCATCGGCATCAGTTGCAGCCGCGCGCCATGTGCAGATAACGCATCCCGTTAGGGGGCCGTCCGCTGTGCTTGAGCGCTCGGTATCCACGACTATCGAGCTGTTCGTGCAACGACGGAGGCACCCCGAGGTCGAAATGCTTGCCTGCGCAAGCGAGAAGCGTTGGCGCGCGATGGTGCTCATCTGGTTTGTGGCGAGACAGTTGACGGCAGGTAAGGGGACGCCCACGGTGGGTGTCGCTAGAGCGGCGACGGGCATGCCGGTGGCAAGCGCACTGCAGAGCGCGGCAACGGGCAAAAGGTTCTTTGATGCCATGGGTTCTCCTTACCTGTTCTGGACGGTCTCGATTTTCGCGGCTACTGGCTGCGTTTGATGCGCAGGCCAAGGCCGATGGCGCTTGCGCCTGCCGCGGCGATTCCTGCTGCCAGGAGCTGTTGCGTGTCGCCCGTTTGCGCGAGGGGCTCATGTTGGCCACTGCGTTCGAGCTCCGATAGATCTACGGTCACTTGCGTGGCAGCCTGCGCTTGCTCTTGTTGGGCAAAGGCGGCGATTGGGGCAAACGTTACAACGCCGATGATGACGGCAAGGACAATCGCCTTAGGCCGTGTGCGCACCGGGCTCGACCGTCCACGTAATGCTTGCGACCTGGTCGCCCTCGCCAGTCACATGGAAGATGTCTCGCGTGACGCGGGCGACATCGCCGCTCGTCTTGAGCTTAATCTTGTCCGTACCATCGGCGATGCCCTGGTAGCCCATGTCGAAGGATGCATTTTTGGAAAGGTCGAGGCCCGCTTCCTGCGTCGCGGCGTGAGCGTCTTGGAGTGCCTTGTCCGGACCAACCTTAAAATCGATGGAGTTCTGGGCGGTTCCCGTCTTGGCGTCGGCGACGATGCTCCAGGAGTTCTTGGCGCCGATCTTCATGTTGGTAACGTGGATGCCATAGGCCGAAAGATTGTCGATGGTGGTTGTATTCTCGGAAGGGCCCTGAAGCGTGCCATCGGCCTTGGCGACAAATGGGATGACGGTCGGGGCTTTGAACTTGATGTTGTCGATTTGGGTCCTGATAGTCACGTTGGTGGTTCCAGTGCGTCCCTCCGCCAGGGCGGGGGTCGGCGCGGCACCCATTGAGAGTGCAAGCATCAGCCCCGCGCCCACGACGAGCGCCCTGGTCCCGCTCAGGTTCCCGGTGATGTCCATAATCGTTCCTTTCTATTCGTCACGGACCGTTTCCGTGATGGTCAGACGAAAGCGGCGTGGGTGCGCGTTTTCGCAACGGGTGGCAGATCTAGTCTTCGGGCTGCGCAACCCGCACCTTGATGCGCGTGGGATTGCCATGGGCGTCGTAGGTCTTGGCGTCGAGCGCTTGAATCTCGATATACGCCTCACCTTCTTTGATGTCGCCTGCGGGGCAGGTCTCAACGGTCTTGCCGGTCTCGACCACGCCCGATTCATAGATGGTCTCGTCGTTTTGGATCACGCGGAAACGCTGGGGAAACTTGTTATCTTGGACGTTTTGCACGTTGACGCGCAGCTTGCCGCCTTTTTGTAGCTGGGCGACCGGTGCGACCGAGATCGTCATCATGTTGTCGCGGACGATGGCATCGAGCTCGTCCTGGATTTCCTGGCGCGACTTACCCTCCGCCGCTGTGACCGAGGCACCTGTCTCGGCGACGGGCTTTGACTGCCAGGCGTATAGGCCGACGGCGATAAGGGCGCAGGCGATGGCCAAGCAGACAACGCCGAGCCTTTTTCGATGTTTTGACCCTAGGGGGCTCGACTGCTTCCTTACGCTCATGCGGCATCCTTAGTGGTATAGACGCGCGCGAACGTGGACGGATCGGCGCCAAAGAGCATGTGGAGCATGAGGCGTCGCGAGTAGATGAGCTCGTCGAAGTTTGGGTCGAGTTTGATGTCGTGGATGTGGGCGATGTGGTGGGCGAGTGCCGAAAACGATTCGGGATCGCAAATCACGTCGGTGGTGACGTGATAGACAGCCGCATCGGGAAATGCCTCCTCGTCGAAGGGCAGAAGATACGGGTCGTCGTCAACTTCGATAGCGACGCCGTACTGGGGCCAGTAATATGCCATGGGAACCTCCCTGTTTTTGGGCCAAACCTTCCATTGGCTTTGGCTGTCGATGCCGACCGTATCAGCCGTAACTTGACCAATTTCTGACCAAATGCTTGACGGATTTACATCGCCGCAGGTGAGAGAGGGTAAAAAATATCTCAACTTTTTTCGGGCGCCAATTGCATGCGTGGCAGCGATGGGAAGGAGCGCGTTAAATAGAGCGCCTGCCGAGAAAACGCTGCCGCTCGCCGAATTGCGCAAACGTAAAATTCGCCAATTATGGAGACGGTCTCAGTCACGTCGACGAAACGATGCGGTAACATCTCCCTGCAAACACTGTAGTTAGCTAAAGGGGGAGTTCGCGTGTCTGCAGCCATCAAACCCTTCGGCGACGAGTTCGAAGAATATGGTCGCGATGAATCTCGCACATCGGGCGAGGCGTCGAGCATCTCGTTTCCGACAACGGAGGACGAAGTCCGCGCCATTCTGCGAAAGCTCCATGCCGAGCATGTTCCGATAACGGTCCAGGGTGCTCGGACCGGTCTGGCTGCCGGTGCCGTGCCCCACGGCGGCCACATCCTCAACTC
>CABSNX010000224.1 GCA_902479205.1 uncultured Collinsella sp.
TTGCCAGACCGGAGGGGCCCCGGGGGCGGGAATCTGGTCGCACACATTTCCTACACAACTTTGCCCTCAACTGACGCTTGCCAGTTGATAGCTACCGCTCGCCGAGCACATCTTTATATAGAGTGGCCCCTTGGCTAGAGCCGATATGCGCCCCTGGCCAAAGCGCAGCCGGCATCTAGCAGTTCATCGCGCTCCTCCACCGAAAAGCCCTCGGCGTACACGCGCACCACCGGTTCGGTCCCGCTGGGACGGATCAGTAGCCAGGTGTCATCCTCAAATGCCAGACGTAAACCATCCATATGGCTTACGCTCTGCGGCGCCTTGCCGCATATCGACTTGGGATTCACGCCGGGAAGCAGCGTGCGCAACGTCTCGGCATCCTCGGCCTCAAGGCGCAAATCTCGACGTCCGTAACTCGTCTTGCCAAAGCTCGCCTCGAGCTGATCGATAAGCACGCCCAAGGGCGCGCCGGTCTTGGCCATGAGCTCGCACAAAATCAGGCAGGCAAGGATGCCATCGCGCTCGGGCATGTGCGCGGCGATACCGATACCACCGGCCTCTTCACCGCCCACGAGAACGCCGCCCTTCTTCATCTCGGCGGCTATATATTTAAAACCGACGGGCTTGATGACCACGCGGCAGCCGAGCGCCTCGGCAATGCGACGCACAAGCGTGGAGCATGAAAGGTTGACGACGACGCGTCCCTTCAGATTGCGATACTGGACCAAATCGCCCAAAACGAGCGCCATGATCTGATGTGGATGTATATATCTGCCGCGCTCATCAACCGCGCCGATACGATCGGCGTCGCCATCAGTCACCAGACCGGCGCACGCCCCGTCTTCGACAACTGTGCGCTCACAAGCATCCACCCACGGCTCGACCGGGTCGGGGCAGATATCTCCCCTATCGGTCGTCTCGTCGGCGTGAATCTCGTGGACTTCGACGCCAAGCTCTCGAAGCAAGTCGGCAAGATATCCCTGCGCAGCTCCGCCCATGGGGTCAACCACCACACGCATATGCGCGGCGCAAATGGCATCCGCGTCGACAAACGATGCCACCGCTCGCATATAGTCGGGAATGATATCTGCCATGCGGTATTGCCCCTCAAGCCCCAGCGGCTCGGCGGCCATCGTCTCCTCGAGCTCTTCGATGACATCCTGGTTGGCCGTCGAGCCATCACCCATCCGCAGCTTGAGGCATAGATAGCCCTGCGGATGATGTGAGCCCGTCACCATAAGCGCGCCGCATGCCTCGCCGTCATACGCAGCCGCCCACGTAAGAGCGGGAGTCGGCACCGGTCGAGACACGAGCACGGCATCGAGCCCGTGGGCGGCAATCACGCCCGCCGCGAGCTCGGCGAACTCGCGCGCTAGCGGCCGAGTGTCAAATCCTACATATACCGTTTTACCGGGATTCGTCTTTTGCCATAGCCTGCCGATAGCATCAGTGACACGAGCGACGTTGTTGATAGTAAAGTCTCCGTCGACGCGAGCTCGCCAACCGTCAGTTCCAAAGTGAATTATCGCGCACACGCGCAGACACCTCGCAGTGTTTGGATCATGGTACGCATGAGGTATACCCGCAACGGGCATCCGGCAAGCCGCCGGCACGCTCGTTCACCGTTTAGGCAAAAGCGTCGAGGTGCGCACCGACAACAAAAAAACCGCCCCAGCGGGGGCGGTGATTCGATACTCCCATTTTCGGGTTCTATATATTGAGCGCATCTGCCATAGCGGCTGTCGTAACCGCCGTGGTTCCGCAGCAGCTGCCTACCATTGCGGCGCCCGCCCGCTTCCACTCGACGCATGCGCGAGCGAAGGCTTCGGGGTCCTCATGCCACACGGGACCATCCTGTGTCTGAACCGGATTTCCCGCGTTGGGACGCACCGTGACGGGAGTAGTCGCCGATGCAACCATCCTGGGCACCGCCGCGTTCGCGGCCGCAAGCGAACAGCAATTAACACCAACCGAGTTTGCGCCGTGTTTTTCGGCGTACAAAACGGCTGCCTCGATGTTGAGGCCATCGCCCAACAGGTCGCCTTTATCGTCAACGACAAAACTCACCAGGACAGGCATACCGTCGGCGGCATCTCGGGCGCCGGCAAGCATGGGCTGCAAATTACGGATAGACGTCACCGTCTCGATCAGCAGACCGTCAACACCAGCATTGAGCAAGGCGTGCGCTTGTTCGCGCGCAATGCCTCGGATTTCACGATACTCGGCAGAGTCCTCGGCAAACCACTCAATACAAATCGGGCCCATCGAGCCCAGCAGCAGCTGTGGGTGCGCCTGGCGAGCATCGTCGACGGCCCCGCGATTGACCTCCGCCACGGACGGCGCAATCTGGTCGTGCTTGAGGGCATAGCTTGATGCCTGAAAGGTGTTGGTAATGAGCACCTGCGCGCCGGCGGCGACATACAAGCGATGGATACGAGAAACGGTCTGCGGCTCTGCCAGATTCCAAAACGCCGGTGGAATGTCGGCGGCATCGTACTCACTCAACAGAACACTGCCCATGGGGCCCTGTGCCAGTAATGTCTCACTGGCAAGTCGGCGCATAAGTTCCTCGCCGCCAAAGCGATTGTAATAACTCGTATCCATATATGTATTTCGCTATTCCTCGACGCTGATTCCCTGCTTTTCGAGATAGGCGAGCCAGCGGTTCATCGTGTCCTCGGAAAGCGCGTGCTCCATCATGCAGGCCTCGGCATCGGCACACTCAAAATCGACGCCGAGCTCCTGGACCAAAAACGTGCGGATCAGACGATGGCGATACCAGATAGCCGAGCCGACCTCGCGCCCACGGTCAGTCAGGATAACTTTGCCGTAGTGAGACTGCTCGACAAGCCCGGACACCTTGAGAGCCGAAACCGCCTTGTTGACCGATGCCTTCGAGACGCCAAGGCGCTGTGCGATATCGACCGACCGCACGCCATTGGTCTCCCCATCTTCGCTTTCGATGCGAACCATGCACTCCAAGTAGTCTTCGTTCGCCACCGTTAGGCGTAGCTCGCGCGAGCTATTTGTCGTATCCATGAACATCCGTCCCTTCTGCATTCAATGGCTGATTCTACCCCATCCAAGCGTCGCGGTATGCCGTGGCATACCGTGCTAGAGTTCTTGTTGCACACGACGACCAAGATTGGAGCGGTCTTTATGGAAAACACCACCACGA
>CABSNX010000225.1 GCA_902479205.1 uncultured Collinsella sp.
TACTGATCGGTCTCGTGGGCTCGGAGATGTGTATAAGAGACAGCCATGGTGGCGTGCTCCTCGTCAGTCACGATGGGTACCGGGCTGTAAACGCCCATGCCACCGGTGTTGGGACCCTTGTCGCCCTCGAGCGCACGCTTGTGGTCCTGCGAAGTGGCCATGGGGCGCACGGTCTTGCCGTCGGTAAAGGCCAGCAGCGAGCACTCGGGGCCGGTCAGCATCTCCTCGATGACCACGGTATTGCCGGCATCGCCAAAGGTGCCGCCAAAACACTCGTGCACGGCCTCTTCGGCCTGCTCGAGCTCAGTCGCCACGATAACGCCCTTGCCTGCGGCCAGGCCGTCAGCCTTGACGACCAGCGGAGCGCCCTGCTCACGCACATAGGCAAGAGCCGAAGCCTCGTCGGTAAACGAGCCGTAGGCTGCCGTCGGGATACCGGCGCGCTCCATGAGCTGCTTGGAGAACAGCTTGGAGCCCTCCATCTGGGCACCCTCGGCACCCGGGCCAAAGCAGGGAATACCCGCCGCGCGCACGGCGTCGGCCACGCCCGCCACGAGCGGAGCCTCGGGGCCAATTACCACGAGTCCGCATCCGTGGCTCTGCGCAAACGCCGCCACGGCCGCAGGATCGCAGTCGTCGAGAACAACGTTCTCGCCGCAGCTCGCGGTGCCGCCGTTGCCCGGCGCGATGTAGAGCTTGCCGGCGCGCGGTGATGCTGCGAGCTTAGCTGCCAAAGCATGCTCACGGCCGCCGCTGCCCAACAACAGGATGTCGATGGTTTGAGTGTCCGCCTTCAAGGGTGCCTCCTCTATGGATGAACGGCCCGCTCCGCGCGAGCCCTTTGTAAGCAAATATACCCCTCGGCCGCCCGTCCGGGCTGCAAAGGGGTATATCACAATAACCAAATAGTCCCGATTACTTCCAGAATCGGTTGATGATCTGCTCGCGACCAGCGCCGACGCCAATGAACGTCACGCGGGTGTGTGCCAGATCCTCGATAAACGCCACGTAGTCCTGAGCCTCCTGCGGCAGCTCGTCAAAGCTGCGGCAACCGGTGATGTCGCACTTCCAGCCAGGGAGCTCCTCGTAGATGGGCTTGGCATGCTCAAAGCGCACCTGATGCTCGGGCACGCTCGTGTAACGCTCGCCATCGACGTCGTAGGCCACGCACACTTTGATGGTGTCGAAGGCCGAAAGCACGTCGAGCTTGGTCACGGCGATGTCGGTGAGGCCGTTGACGCGCGAGGCATAGTTGGCGATAGGGCCGTCGAACCAGCCGCAACGACGACGGCGACCGGTGGTCACGCCGTACTCATAGCCCTCCTCGGTCAGCGTGTGACCGGCCTCGGACTCATAGGAAAGCTCGGTGGGCATGGGGCCCGAACCGACGCGGGTGATATAAGCCTTCATGACGCCCAGCACGCGATCGACGTTCTTCATGCCGACGCCGGAGCCGGTAATGGCGCCGCCGGCGGTGCAGTTGGAAGACGTCACGTACGGATAGGTGCCGTGGTCGATGTCGAGCAGCGTCGCTTGGGCGCCCTCAAACAGCAGGTCCTTACCCTCATCGATCATGTTGTTGAGCAGCAGGCTCGTCTCGGTGATGTAGGGGCGCAGGCGCTCGGCCATCGGCAGGTACTCGTCGCAAATCTGGTCCACGGTGTAGGTGGGCAGGTTGTAGATGAGCTCGAGCTCGGGGTTCACGCGGGCGAGAGCGGTCTCCAGCTTGTCGCGGAACAGTGCCTCGTCCAGCATGTCCTGCATGCGCAGGCCAATGCGGGCCATCTTGTCCTGATAGCACGGACCGATGCCGCGCTTGGTGGTACCGATGTTCTTCTTGCCGAGCTTCTGCTCAAAGGCGCCATCCAGATCGATGTGGTACGGCATGATGACATGCGCGTTGCCGCTAATCTTGAGGTTCTTGGTGGTGATGCCGTCGGCCTCGAACATGTCGATCTCCTCAAGGACAACCTTGGGGTTGACGACGCAGCCGTTACCGATCACCGACACGTGGTCGGAATACATGATGCCGGAAGGCACCTGGTGCAGGCCGTACTTCTTGCCATTGACGACGATGGTGTGACCGGCGTTGTTGCCGCCCGAGTAGCGCACGACGGCATCGAAGTCGCCGGCGACCAGGTCGCAAATCTTACCCTTGCCCTCATCGCCCCACTGGGCACCGACCAAAACGGTTGACGGCATGTTTACTCCTTACATTCATGGCCTGTCTACGCGCCACACCGGCACGCAGAAGCACAAAACATTCCCAGTATACCCGTGCAACGGGCGCCTGTCCTACTCCTCGGCATGTGCCCCATCAAGCTCATAGAACTTGGTGGATGCCGGCAGGAACATCAGGTCGACGTCGCCGATCGGGCCCGAACGGTTCTTGGCCACGACGATACGTGTAACGCCCTCGTCGGGTCGATCGTCGCGCGAGGCTTCGGCCTCGTCGGCGGAGCGGTCCAAGAACATAACGATATCGGCGTCCTGCTCGATGGAGCCCGATTCACGAAGGTCGGAAAGCTGTGGGCGCTTGCCGGTACGGGATTCGACCTGACGCGAGAGCTGCGACAGCGCGATGAGCGGGATCTTGAGCTCCTTGGCCATGATCTTAAGACCACGCGACATCTCCGAAACCTCGACGGTACGGCTCTCGGAGCGGCGTCCCGGCGGAGGACTCACCAGCTGCAGGTAGTCCAGGATGATGATTGCCTTCTCCTTGTTATGGAGCATGCGGCGGCTCTTGGCACGAATCTCGGTCACTGTGGTGCCGGGCGTATCGTCAATCAGAATATCGAGCTTGGACAAGGTCTGCGTGGCCTCGTTGATATTGGCCCACTGCTCGGGGCTAATGCGGCCCATGCGGAAGTCACTGATCGAGATCATGGCGTAGGCGCAAATCAGACGCTGGGCAATTTCCTTGCCCGACATCTCCAGCGAGAAGAAGCCGACGGTATAACCAGCAGCGGCAGCGTTAAGTGCCAGGTTCAGAGCGAACGACGTCTTACCCACAGCAGGGCGGGCGCCGATAATGATGAGCTGTCCCTCGCGAAAACCCATGAGCATGCGGTCGAGCGACGGGAAGCCCGTGGGCACGCCCGCAGCCTGGCCACCGGCCTGGCACACTTCCTCGGCCT
>CABSNX010000226.1 GCA_902479205.1 uncultured Collinsella sp.
TGCGCGGCCAGCGGTAAGCATCGAGCGTCTTCGTCGCCGCGGCAGACAGCGTGGGCGCTGCCGTCCCAAATACATCAGCGAGATATTCCAAATAGCGCGCGACCTTCGTCGACGCGGCCCCCTGCTCGACGATTGCCGGCGCCACGCTCACCGCACAGGCGAAGCGTTCGGTCACAAAGGCGGCTTGATCACTTTCGCTACCGCCCGGCATGTCATTCGCCGTCAGCACCACATGGCAGCGCGTCGCCAACGCGGTGTCAGCCATCGTGGAGACCAGCTCGCGGAGGCGCTGGGGGCCAACCGCATTCCAGCCCTCAATGCAAAGGGTCAGCCCCGTTTGGAACAGCGGCGATTCGGAGCTTTTGAGCACATGGCGCCAACCGCGATCGGTGAGTTCATCGAGCGCGACGGAAACAAAGGGCTGATCGACAAAAGGGCCATCCAGATAGAGGCGCTTGGCAATCTCGACCTGACCCGCTCCCAGCTCGCCCTCGAGCATAAGGGGCACGCCGCGCGCATAGCTCTCGGTAACCGGTACAGCCACCGAGGCCGCCCCCTCAACGATGCCGTACGCGCTCGATTCATAGCGGACCTCAACTTCGTCGGCGTTGAGCCACTCGATGCCCGCATGCGCCGCGGCACCGCGCACCTCGCGGACCACAACGACCCAAAGCCTCCCGCCCTCTTTGTCGGTGGGGCGAACGGTCAGGCTCAGGCGCGTACCCTCACGCCCCATAACCAGACGCGCGCCGTCTCCTATACGGTCGAGACGCTCAGCGACAAAAGCCGCCACATCCCGCTCAAGCGCCGCGTCATTCATGGTCGAGATCGCGACGTCCCCACGCGCATCGATTGCCAATGCCGAGGCCCCGGCAGCAGCTAGGGCATCGGTCAAGATGTTCAGCTTGGCATTGCTATCCATGATTTGCCCCTGTCCGCGGCGACGTGCAACCGCCGACGGTCGCACGACCGAGTGTTTCAAAATTGAACGATATTGCTCACCAAACACTATAGGGCAGAAAGCGCCGTCCTGCGAGTATAGGTGTTGCCCCGCATCGCCATCCTGGCGGGGCGATAAGAGCTCTTCGGGACTTATAAACCTGCGGACAAGCCATACCCGCAAGAGCTCCTATCGCTCCACCGTGAGAATGCGCTCACCAGCACGCAGCACGCAAATAAGCTACTTCTCTACCAGATTCCCAGCACGTGTTGCATTCCCAAACTCATGCACGCAATGCCAATCCAGCAGCAAAAGCCCAGCGCGATGGGCTTGCCGCCCTTTTTGACCAGCTCGACGATATCGGTATTAAAACCAATAGCCGCCATGGCCATCACAATAAAGAACTTCGACAGCTCCTTGATGGGCGCCGTAAAGGACGCGGGAAGCTGAAGCACCGTGGTGATCACGCTCGCCAGCACAAAGAACAGCACGAACATGGGAAACGCGCGTTTAAGCGAGAACGTGCTTTTGGCGTCGCCGCCGTCCTTGCGCGCCAGATGCATCTGCCAGCATGCGAGGACCAACGTGATGGGAATAATGGCCAGCGTCCTGGTGAGCTTGACCACCGTGGCGCTCTCGAGCACATTGGCGCCGGGATGCATGCTGTCCCAAGCGCTCGCCGCAGCCGTTACGGACGAGGTGTCGTTGATGGCGGTGCCGGCAAACAGGCCAAAGCCCTCGTTGGTCAGCCCGAGCATGCCGCCGAGCGTTGGAAACACGAGCGCCGCGATAACGTTAAACAGGAAGATGACCGAAATGGCCTGGGCAATCTCGTGATCGTCGGCGTCGATGACGGGCGCGGTCGCGGCGATGGCAGAACCGCCGCAAATCGACGAACCCACGCCCACAAGCGTCGCAATCTTACCCGGCACGTTCATAACGCGGCAGAGCACAAAGGCGATGACAAGCGAGGTCGAGATTGTCGCCACGATAATCGGCAGCGACTGGGCGCCCTTGGACAGAATCTGGGAGAGGTTCATGCCAAAGCCAAGCAGGATAACCGCGTACTGCAAGACTTTTTTGGACGTATAGGTGACGCCGGCGGCGAGCTGTTCGCGACGATTCTTGGGAAAGACGAGCGCCAGGACCATGCCAAAGAGGATGGCGAATACCGGACCGCCGACCACCCCAACCTGTTTGCCGAGCAACGTCGCGGGAATGGCGATGATCAGGCAGAACAAGACGCCTTTCCAGCGCTCGCGTACGATATTTGCCAGTTGCATATGGGATTCCTTCTTTCTATTTCACGTTTGCGACGGCTTATGATACGGCAACATTGAGCACAGCCTTGCGCAAACACAGACTAAGATGCCGCTATAGTTCTCAGGCAACAGCCGAATTACCCACCGCGGAGAGCTGATTCGCGGCATAATTAACAACTGACATATGAGTTTGATAGAACAGTTGCGAGGCGCTATGGAAGAATCGATGCACGTCGGCGAGCAGGAAACGAGCCTACAGGACCAGTCCTACCACACCATTCGACGCAAAATCGTCTACCTGGACTACAAGCCGGGCGAAAAGCTGGGCGTCAAGCAGCTTTGCGATGACCTGGACATGGGTCGCACGCCCGTGCGCGAGGCTTTGGTTCGCTTGGCGCAGGAAGGCCTGGTGCGCACCGTGCCCCAGAGCGGCACCTACGTCTCACCCATCAACCTCACCCTTGCCGAGAGTGCCTGTTACATCCGCGAGCATCTGGAAAAGCAGGTGATTGTGGAGTGCTGTGCGCGCGCCACGTCGGCCGGCATCGAGCAGCTCGACCGCGCCATCGTGCTGCAGGAAAAGGCCATGGCCGAGGAGGATCGCATCGGCTTCTTTTTGAGCGACAACCTCATGCATCACATGATTTTTAGCATCGCATGTCGCAGCACCGTGTGGTCGTGGCTCGAAGAGACCAATGCCGACCTGGAGCGCTTCCGCTGGCTGCGCGCCGCCACGCAGGTTCTCGACAATCAGGACATCGTGAACGAGCACAAGCAGATTCGCCGCGCTATCGCCGGTCGCGACCCCATCGAAGCGAGCTTTTTGGTCAGCAAGCACCTGCACATGATGTTCCGCAATCAAACCGAGGTTCTGGACCAGTTCCCCGAGTACTTCGAGACCAGCAAGCTCCGCTAAC
>CABSNX010000227.1 GCA_902479205.1 uncultured Collinsella sp.
CTCGCCCACCTTAAAGGCGATAACGCTCGAGGTGTTGCGCTGCGTGTAATAACGCCCGCCCGGCTCGATGTCCCACGCCGCGTTCTCGGACAGGTAGGTAAAGCCCGCCTCGTCGAGCTCGGCCATAATGGTCGCCGCCGTATGGAACATGCTGGGGCATGCCTCGATAAAGTCGATAAGGTCGTTGGCGGCCTCGATATCATCGGCCGTCACATGCGCGCGCTCGGGCGTTTCCTGATCCGTCATGCTCTCCCCTTTCGCTGGGTTGATGGTCCCTTCCAGCATACCCCGCCGCGCCAGCGCTGCACTCTTCATTCCGTGTTTAATCCCGCACCGTTCACCAAGTTGAGCCATCATGCCCGTGCACCTTTTGCGACAATTACGCTAACAGGACGAGAGGAGCCGCCATGAAGCCACGTAACATTGCCATCGCCTGCGGTGTCGCGGGAGTCGCCGTCGGCCTTGCCGCTGCCACCGGTATCGTTTATCACAAGCAAATCAAGTCCGCAGCGTCGCTCAAACGCTTGACCGGCTACGCGGATGGCTATGACCTGTACGCAATCGACATCGCCTACGACTACGATCTTGATCGCATCATCGCCGCTGGCGTGCGCGACGACCAGGCCTACATCGATGCCGTGGTGGCGCAGGTGCTGCCCGGTGTGCCGGTACATGTCCAGGCGCCCCAGTTTGCCTGCAGCGCTTTTGTCGCCGTAGATGCCGAAGGCCGCGTGCGCACCGGTCGCAATTACGACTTTAAGGACGACACCTCAGCGCTGCTGGTGCGCAATCACCCACGCGGCGGCTATGCCTCCATCGGGTTTGCCGCCCTTAACAACCTGGGCGATAACACTCCGCTTGACTCCGTCGCCGGACGGGCCGCCGCACTCATGGGCCCATTTGCCCAGCTCGACGGTGTTAACGAATGCGGCGTGTCCATTGCCGTACTCACCCTGGATTCCCAGCCCTGTGACCAGGACACGCAACGCCCCGTCATCAATACCTCGCTCGCCATCCGCCTGGTGCTCGACCGTGCCGCCACCACGCAAGAAGCTGTCGACCTGCTTTCCGCCTACGACATGCACGCCATGGCAGGACGCGATTACCACTTCTTTATCAACGACGCCGCCGGTGACGCGCGCGTAGTAGAGTGGGATCCGCGCGATCCGGACCGCGCTTTCAAAGCGACTCCTGTACGCCAGGTTACGAACTTCTACGCCTGCTATGGCGACGAAGTGCTGCCCAACCAAAAGAATGGCGAGCTGGGCCATGGTAAAGAGCGCGCCGTCGCAATCGCCGATGTCCTTGACGCCCATGTCGGTGCCCAGGACGAGACAGTCGTTTGGAAGGCCCTGCGCGCTGCGGCGCAAGAGCCCAATCCGGAAGACATCACCAGCAACACGCAGTGGTCGGTCGTCTTTGACAATACCGAGCCCGCTGCCGCCATCACGCTGCGCCGTCACTGGGGCAACGTCGATGCCTTCGCACTGTAAGGAGCCAGGCCCGTCGACCTTACGCTCGCCTGACGTTGCTTACATTTCCATACGCTTGAGCTAACACGTTTTACCCCCGCATCAACAGTGTGCGGGGGTAAACTTATGCGCATGTTATAACTTGCCCGGAAGGATTCACCATGCTTAGGATCGGTCTTCTTACTAGTGGCGGCGACTGCCAGGCGCTCAACGCCACCATGCGCGGCATTGTCAAAACGCTTATGACCAATAGCAAAGAGCCTATCGAGATTTATGGCTTTGAGGACGGATATCAGGGCCTTATCTACAGCAGGTTCCGTGTCATGACACCCGCCGATTTTAGCGGCATCCTCACCCGCGGCGGCACTATTCTGGGCACGAGCCGCACGCCGTTTAAGCGCCTGAACATTCCCGAGGCCGACGGCGTCGAGAAGGTGCCCGCGATGGTCCACACCTATCACAAGTTGCAGCTCGACTGCCTGTTTATGCTGGGCGGCAACGGCTCCACCAAGACCGCCAACCGCCTGCGCGAAGAGGGCCTCAACGTTATCGCCCTGCCCAAGACCATCGATAACGACACCTGGGGCACCGAGATGACGTTTGGCTTTACGAGCGCCATCGACGTCGCCACCAAGTGCATCGACGACATCCACACTACCGCCTCGAGCCACGGCCGCGTGTTCGTCATCGAGATCATGGGCCATAAGGTCGGCTGGATCCCGCTGTATGCCGGCGTCGCGGGCGGTGCGGATGTCATCTTGATTCCCGAGATCCCCTACGACATGGACCAGGTCATCAAGACCATCGAGCATCGCATGGAGACCGGCAGCCGCTTTACGATCGTAGCCGTCGCCGAGGGCGCTATCTCCAAGGAGGACGCGGCGCTGTCCAAGAAGGAGTACAAGAAGAAACTCGCCGAGCGCACGAGCCCGTCAATCGTGTACGACATCGCCAAGGAGATCGAGGCCAAGACCGGTCGCGAGACCCGCGTCGCCATCCCCGGTCACACGCAGCGCGGCGGTCAGCCCGACGCCCAGGACCGCATCTTTGCGACCCAGTGCGGCGTCGAGGCGGCTCTCGGCTGCCTACGCGGCGAGTTTGGCTACATGATTGCCCTGCGCGACGGCAAGATGTGCCACATGCCGCTCGAGGATGTCGCCGGCAAGCTCAAGTTTGTCGACCCCCAGAGCGACCTGGTACGCGAGGCCAAGGCGCTGGGCATCAGCTTCGGCGACGAATAGTCTCGGCTGGAACCGCCCCATCGGAGGCCCCAGGGCTTACCTCCCAAATCGTCCTCGGACATGTCAGGACCCCGCCGTGCGCTTCGCGCGGCGGGGTCCTTCCGTCCTGCGGAAAGATTTGGGAGGTAAGCCCTGGGGCCTCCTGCGGTAACTAGGGAGGCCGAGGCTATTCGTCTTCTTGCTACGGGTGCCTGGGGTAGGATGCGGCGTGCATTTTTGGGAGTATTCAGCAGCCGAGGGTGCCTGCATACTGGATTTTGGGCGAAAGGCAGGCACCATGGGCCGCATCCTGTAAAAAACGAGCGGCTCTAGAGGCGTTGGGACTCAGAATCGGGGCTTTCAGCGCAGTTTTGCACCCCCCGCCCCCGCGCCCGCGGACCCCGGGACGCTGAAT
>CABSNX010000228.1 GCA_902479205.1 uncultured Collinsella sp.
GTGGGGTACCATGTCTCTGATGATATCGACGCCTGTCTCAAAGAGGCGGGCTCCGTGCGCGGCGTGAGCGTGAGCGTTGACGTCGACGCCTATGATTTGATGTAACAACCCGAAAGGATGGCCATGGAAGCCAACGGAATCGTACTGTCTCCCGACCCTCGTCTGCGCCAGGAGTGCGCCGTCATCGAGGAGATCACCCCGGCTATCGAGGCGCTCGCCGAGAAGATGAAGAAGATGATGTTCGAGAACGGCGGTTGCGGCCTGGCCGCCCCGCAGATTGGCGAGCTCGTTCAGCTCGTTACCATCGACTGCGACTACAGCGACAAGAACGACTATGACCCGTACGTGCTCATCAATCCTGTCATTGTTGAGCAGAGCGACCATCTGGTGCCGTTTAGCGAGGGCTGCCTGTCCATTCCCGGCATTAGCTGTGAGATCGAGCGTCCCGACCATGTCGTCGTCGAGGCGTATGACCTGGATGCCAACCTGATCCGCTACGAGGCCTCGGGCGATCTGTTCTGCGTGTGCCTGCAGCACGAGATCGATCACCTGCACGGTAACACCATGTTTGAGCGACTGAAGCCCATGCAGAGGCTCAAGGCCGTCAAGGAGTACCAGGACGCCCTGGCCCGCGGCGCTCGACCGGGCGAGACGGAGTAAGTCGTCCGTCCCCTTCCGCCGCAGGGCTTAGGTTTTGCTCCATGCTCAAACAGTCCTGCTCGCACGAAGAGCACATTAAGTGCTCTTCGGCTCGTGCGGAACTGCGCGTGGAGCAATAACCTAAGCCCTGCGGCGGAAGGGGACTGCGTTTTCGTGCTCCTTTTCGCCCGGGTGCCATCGGGCCGGGGAGGGGCGTCTTCGCTGATAATTGCTTTGTTGGGAGGGCTGCTTTTATTGCGGCTCTTTCTTTGGTTTTGGGTATATTTGTTCTTGTTGAATTGTTATTGCGGATGGGCTAGGTACTTTGCTTTCCGCTGTTATTTGTAGCCGTCTCGGCTTTGGTTGAGGGGAGACGTCCTTTATGCGAATTGTGTTTATGGGTACGCCTGATTTTGCTGTGCCTTCGTTGACTTCGCTTGTTGAGGCTGGGAACGAGATTGCGCTTGTCATTACTCGTCCTGATGCTGTTCGTGGGCGTGGTAAGAAGCTTGAGCCTTCTCCTGTTAAGGCCAAGGCGCTTGAGCTGGGGTTGCCGGTTGTTGAGGCTAATCGTATGACGCCTGAGGTTGTTGAGGCGCTCCAGGCTGCCCAGGCTGACATTTTCTGCGTGGCTGCCTATGGCTGTATTTTGCCCGATGAGGTGCTGCATATGGCGCCGCTCGGTATTGTGAATGTTCACGCTTCGCTGCTGCCGCGTTGGCGTGGCGCCGCTCCCATTCAGCGTGCTATTCTTGCTGGTGACGAGGTTGCCGGCGTTTCCATTATGCGCATTGGACATGGCGTGGATACGGGCGCTTATTGCGCGCAGGCCTCGACTTCGGTTGCCGGTAAGCATGCCGAGGCGCTGACTATGGAGCTTGGCGAGCTGGGCGGTAAACTGCTGGCCGATACGCTGCCCGCGCTTGCCGATGACACGGCCGTGTGGACCGAGCAGAATGAGTCCCTTGTCACGCATGCTGCCAAGATTTCCAAGCAAGAGATGCGTTTGGATCCGCAAATGGCGGCGCTCGATTGCGTGCGTCATGTGCTGGCTTCGTCCGACACCGCGCCTGCCCGTTGCGTGATTGCCGGCAAGTCGGTTCGCGTGCTCGATGCCGCGCCTGCCGACGTGTCGCTTGCCGAGGGCGCTGTTGCCGTCAAGAGCAAGCGTGTTTACCTGGGGCTTTCCGATGGTACGATTGAGCTGCTCGAGGTTAAGCCCGACGGCAAGCGTGCTATGGCTGCTTCTGCCTGGGCTGCCGGCCTGCAGGGTGCCGATCTGACATGGGGTGTTTTGTCATGAGCAAGCTTTCCCCCGCGCGCAAGCTTGCGCTCGATGTGCTGATGGAGGCCGACCGTCGCGGTATGTACGCACGCGACGTGTTGTCTTCCCGTGCTTCCGCCAAGGCCATTGACCAACGCGATTCCGCTTTTGCCGCGCGTTTGGCGCTCGGTGTTGCCGCCACGCAGGGCATTTTGGATGAGCTGCTCGATCAGTTTTTGGATAAGCCCAAAAAGGTCGCGCCGCGTGTTCGCATGGCGCTTCGCATCTCGGCCTTCGAGATGCTCTACCTGCATACCCCTGGCCGAGTTGCCGTGAGTCAGGGCGTTGAGCTGGTTCGTAGCGGCGCTAAGTCGGCTGCCGGTCTTGCGAATGCCGTGCTGCATAAGGTCGCGGACAACGTCGAGGACTTTGCCACTGCGGCGGATGCCGATGAGTCCGAGCGCCGATTGGTTCGCCTGTCTCGCCTGATGGGTATGCCGCGCTGGCTGTGCGGTCGCATAATGGCCTCGTTCGATACGCCCGAGGGCGCGCTTAACTTCGCCGGAAATCTGGCGCCCGCGCCGCTCGCTTTGCACGAGAACGCCTTTGCAACCAAGCCTGATCCGTACCTATCGCAGCTTGTGGCGCCGGTGTTCCCGGGCTGCCATGCGCCGGTCGATGCCCAGGCCACCGTTGCGTCGGGCGTGTTTGAACGCGCGGCGGCCGTTGCCTCGGACCTTAACGCCCAGCTCATCGCTACCGCGGCGACCCGTCCCGGACGTTGCCTGGAGATTGGTGCCGGTCGCGGCACCAAGACCTATGTGATGATGTGCCAGGCTAAGCGTGCCGGCTACGACCGTCAGCACACTGCACTCGATTTGCACGATCGCAAGTGTGACCAGAATCTCGCGCGCCTGCATAAGGCGGGTATTACGGGTGTTCGTACCGTCTCGGGCGATGCCTGCGAGCTCGATGCGGTCCTCACGTCGTTCGATGCCATGCTTGGTAAGCCTGTCCTGTTCGATACGGTGTTTATCGATGCCCCGTGCTCGGGTACCGGCACCATGCGCCGTCATCCCGAGATTCCGTGGCGCCTGACCGAAAAGGATGTGACGCTTGAGCTGCCCAAACTGCAGCTGACGATGCTCAAGAGGCCGCCGCGCGCGTTGCCGAGGATGGCGAGCTCATC
>CABSNX010000229.1 GCA_902479205.1 uncultured Collinsella sp.
CGAACGAGCTCATCGGTCGCGCGGTCGAGATCGTCATTCACCACGACGTCGTCGTAGCGGTCGGCAAGGGCAAGTTCATCGGCGGCGTTAGCCATACGCAGCTCGATCGTCTCGGGCGTCTCGGTACCGCGACCGACCAGGCGATCGCGAAGCACCTCGAGCGAGGGCGGCTTGATAAAGATCAACACGGCCTCGGGGAAACGCTCCTTGACCTGCAGGGCACCTTGGACATCGATCTCCAAGATCAGAGACGAGCCAGAGGCGAGCTTGGATGTGACCTCGCTCACCAACGTGCCGTAGCAGTTACCGTGGACCTCGGCCCACTCAACAAACTCACCGTTTGCCACGCGGCGGTCGAACTCCTCGCGCGTCAGAAAAAAGTAGTTGACGCCGTCGACCTCACCTTTGCGTGGTGCTCGCGTGGTAGCCGAAACCGTCAGGCCCAGGTTCGAGCGGCGCTCGCGCACACGAGTGACGAGCGTGCCCTTGCCTGCACCTGACGGTCCAGAAATCACAAAGAGCTTTGAATCCTGAGCGCTCACTTATTTGGTCAGCTGCTCGAGGAGCTGCTCGCGCTGACGGACGCCGAGGCCCTGGACGCGACGGGTAGCGGAGATGCCGAGCTCCTCCATGATCTTGGCGGCCTTGGCCTTGCCATAACCGGGGAGAGACTCGATGAGGGTGGAAACCTTCATGCGGGAAGCGATGGGGTCATCGGAGTTGAGCACGGACTCGAGGGACTTCTCGCCCTTCTTGATCTGCTCGCGAAGCTCAGCGCGGGCGTGACGTGCGGCGGCAGCCTTCTCAAGAGCCTGCTTGCGCTGCTCGTCGGTAAGCTGAGGGAGTGCCATTCGAACCTCCAAATAGTTGGGTTATATCTGATGCAATAATTGGCATTTTAGCACGTCAAACGCACTAAATGCCCAATCGACGGCATCATAGGTTAGACGATACCTGCGAAAAGTGCAATATACGGAGGTCAAAGTTGAGCCCCTGACCTGCGATTCCACACAAAGGATGGGAAAGTTTTCGCAGGCACAGGGGCTAATTTGTGCTAATGAGACCCAAAAGTGGTGACTTGAGGGAATCTATTAGACGTTTTCGACCAGCTCGGCAACGATGGCGTCAAATGCGGCAACCGGGTCGTCGGCACCGGTGATGGGTCGGCCCACCACGATGTGGCTCGCACCGCGCTCGATAGCCTGGGAGGGCGTCGCCACGCGGGATTGATCGCCCAGGGCGGCACCCACCGGACGAACGCCCGGAGTCACGATCAGAGCGTCGGGGCCGAGCAGCTCGCGCATGTCATGGGCCTCCATCGGCGAGCACACGATGCCGTCGATACCGTTGGCCTGAGCAAGCTTTGCCAGGCGGGCGGCTTCCTCGGCGATGGGCGACTCGACACCGATCTCGGTCAGCGCATCCTGGTTCATGCTCGTGAGCACGGTGATGGCAACGAGCTTGGCGCGGTCCTCGCGCGCCTCCTCGGCACCCTCACGGCACGCAGCGAGCATGGCGCCAGAACCCAGGCCATGGACCGAGAGCAGGTCGGCACCGGCATGCGAGGCAGAACGGGCGGCGCCGCGCACCTGATGCGGAATGTCATGGAACTTGAGGTCGAGGAAGACCTTAAAGCCCAGGTCCTTGAACGTCTTGACGATCTCGGGTCCCTCAGCGTAATAGAGCGTCATGCCCACCTTGAGCCAAGCGGCATGACCAGAAAGCTCGTGGGCGAGCTCGAGCGCACGCTCACGGTCGCAGTCGAGGGCGACGATAACGCGGTCGCGGGCGTCGGTCTCTAGCATTCAAAAGCACCTACCAGCTCGTTGATGTCCTTCACGCCCTGGGACTCGGCCCAGGCCTCGAGCTCGTGCGCGATCTTAATCGAGGCGCACGGATCGACGAAATTGGCCATGCCGACCGACACGCAGGTGGCGCCGGCCAGGATAAACTCGGCCGCATCCTCGCCCGTCATGACGCCGCCGACACCGTTGATGGGGATATCGACGGCCTGAGCGACCTCCCAGACCATGCGAACGGCGATGTGGTGGCACAGCGGGCCCGAAAGGCCGCCCTTGGGCTTGGCCACACGGGACTTGCGGGTATGAACGTCAATGGCCATGCCCTGGATGGAGTTGATGACCGAAAGGCCGTCGGCTCCCGCGGCCTCGAGAGCCTTGGCAATCTCGGCGACGTTAACCGGAGCCATCTTTACGAACAGCGGCTTATCGGTCACCTTGCGGCAGGCAGCCATAACGGCAGAGGCGCCCTCGGGCGAGGAGCCCATGGCGGCACCGCCGGCGGCAATATTGGGGCAGCTCACGTTGATCTCGTAGCCGGCAGCCCAGGGGCACAGCTCGACATACATCTCGAGCGCGCGGACAAACTCCTCGACGGAATGACCGGCAACCTGGCAGATGACCTGGCAACCGTCCTTGGAAAGCTGCTCGAGCCACGGACCGGACTCACGGGCAAAGGCGGCCACGCCGGGATTCTGAAGGCCCACGGAGTTGATCATGCCGCCCGGGATCTCGGCCATGCGAGGCGCGGGGTTGCCGGGCCAGGGCTCGGCGGCGCAGCCCTTGGTGGTGATGGCACCCAGCTGGGAGACATCAAAGAAGTTCTGGAACTGCCATCCGTAGCCAAAGGTACCGGCTGCGGTGTTGATGGGGTTCTGCATCTTGACGCCGCCGAAATCGACGGCCATGTTCACGGTACCCACTAGAAGACCACCACCTTGGAAGCATCAAACACGGGGCCGCACATGCAGGCGCCCTTCATACCGTCGACCGTCTCGACATTGCAGGTGTTGCAGGCGCCAAAGCCACAGCTCATCATGCGCTCGAGTGACACCTCGCAGTACGCACCGGCCTCGGCGGCAGCGGCGGCGACTTTCTTCATCATGACGGCGGGGCCGCAGCTGGCGACGTAGTCGTAGCCACCCTTGCCAAGCAGCTCGGCTGCCGGGTCGGTGCAAAAACCGTGCATGCCAAGCGAGCCGTCGTCGGTGCACACGTTGACCGTATCGCACAGCGAGCGGAACTCA
>CABSNX010000230.1 GCA_902479205.1 uncultured Collinsella sp.
TCAGATGTGTATAAGAGACAGATAATAAAGAGGTCCACGCCCGCGTCGACGCCAGCGCGCACTTCCTCGGCAAAGAGGTCATAGGCCTCGTCGAAGCTGAGAGTGCCCAAGGGGCGAAGCAGCGCGCCGATGGGGCCGATATCGCCGGCGACGTAGTGGGCACCGGCCGCGCGAGCGCAGGCGACAGCGGCGGCAAAGACATCTGCCACGGTGGCGGCGCCGTCGAGCTTGTGGGCGTTGGCACCAAAGGTGTTGGCGGTGATCACGTCGCAGCCAGCCTCGACGTATTGGCGCTGAATGTCGGTAATGACCTGGGGCTCATCAAAGTTGAGCAGCTCGGGCAGGGCGCCGGCCTTCATGCCGGCAGCCTGCAGCATGGTGCCCATGCCGCCGTCGAACAGCAGGTGCCCCGTGCCCTCGATGGCGGCACGCAGGCGATCGTCCTTAATGCGAAGGTCGTCGATTGTGCGCGTCTTGTATGCAGTGCCATTACGGCGTGCGGCATCAACGGGCGCCGCCAGCGCGGCGCCGTCCAGATCATGGGTGACAAGCGGAGTAAACATCAATGAGCTCCTAATGGCTGGAATAGCAGGTGGTGTGGGCGGCGCGGAAGCGGCAGTGCTCGCGCATGCGGCAGATATTGCAGGTGGGGCGGCTCTGGGCGTCGTGGACCTCGCCGTCAAACAGGCCGATCACCGCGGTCACGCTCTTGGTGGGCATGAGCAGGCTGGTAGGTGTGACGGTAAGCCCGATGAGCCGCGTGGCGTTGAGCGCAGCCACGATTGAGTGCTGGGCCGTAAGCGGGCAGTCGCCGTAGCCGGGGCTGAAGCGCCAGTTGCCGGCGAGTCCGTGTGCGGCGGCCGCAGCCTTGACCTGTTGGTCCATCTGCTCGACGGCGGCTTCTACATAGGCAGAGCATGCGGCGTCGAGCACGGCTCCCTCCAGGGGCTGCTGGGCTCCCGTGGTGCGCAGACGACGCTCGGCGTCCATGCCGAGGGTGCATGCCATGAGTGCGGCAAAGCGGGCGTCTTTGAGGTGGCGATAGATATCGCGACCGCGCAGCTCAACGTTGGTGCCGACCAAGCGAATGCAAGGATCGCCCTGTTCATCGACTCCCGTGGCATCGATGGCAAATATGCGGCGCACGCCGCGGGGCTCAATGTCCAGCTCCAGACGCTCAACGACAAGCTCAATACGCTGCGACAGCTCTGGCTCAATCTGCTGGCCGCCGTAGCCCAGGTAGCGCAGCATCTCGGCACGGTCGACACGAGGGTGGTGGGCAGCGTCGATACGATAAAGCGCCGGCGACGCAAGGTCGGCCGGCACTTCAACAACGGTTATATCGGCGTGCGGTTTTTCCATTACCCCAGGCGCTCCATAATGGTCGCGGCGATTGCAGGACGGTTCATAGTGTACAGGTGCAGACCGTCGGCACCGTGCTCCTTAAGGTCGCAAAGCTGACGAGCAGCATAATCTACACCGGCCGTCTGCAGGCTCTCGGGGTCGTTCTCGTACTTGGCGAGAATCTTGATGACGGGGGAGGGCAGCGACGCACCGCACATAAAGACCATGCGGCTGATCTGCGACTTGCCCATAAACGGCATGATGCCCGCGGTAATGGGCACGGTGATGCCGGCCTTGTCGGCAAGCTCGCGAAAACGGTAGAAGCACTCGTTGTCAAAAAAGAGCTGCGTCACAAAGAAGCTCGCGCCGGCGTCCTGTTTTTGCTTGAGGTATTCGACCGAGAGGTTGAGATCCTCACAGGCAATGTGGCCCTCGGGGTAGGCTGCGGCGCCCACGCAAAAGCCGGCATCGACGAGCTCCGGGATAAGGTCGCGGGCGTAGGCGTAGTCCGAGGCGGGCTTGTCATCCTCAGTCGCGCCAGCGGGCAGGTCGCCGCGCAGGGCTAGCACGTTTTCCACACCGGCCGAGCGATACTCGTCAATCTTGGCGGCGATGTCGGCGTGGGTGCGGCCCACGCAGGTGAGGTGCGCTACCGAGGGCGTATCGAATTCGCTCGTAATCATATGCGCGATGGGGGCGGTGGTGGCACCGTTGCCCGAGCCGCCGGCCGAGCAGGTGACCGAGACAAAGCTCGGCGAAAGCTTGCACAGATTGCCTGCCACTTCGCGAGCCGTATCGAGGGTCAGCTCGCCCTTGGGCGGGAACATCTCAAACGAAACGGGCGCGGTGCCCTGGGATGCTGCCTGCTTAAAAACCTCGTCGACGCGCATATCGTGCTCCTCTAGATACGTAATAGTGTGATGTGTTGTAAGGATTCTACTGCACCACTGTGCCACGGTGGAGTTTCACTCGCTATTTGGGGATACCAATCAAAGATGCCTTGCTATCGGCATTTCCTATAACAGAGCGGTCAATGTAGGATGGGGCTATATTGAATGGTATCTGATGCGAAATACCAGTTAATAGAGCCCATTCTACATTGACTACCCTTAAACCATGGGGAGAGGTCTGCAATTTATGCAGTTGATTGACTGTTGAGGGTGGCAACGCCGCCTCGATAGGGTAACCTCATTGATTGGTTTCGCGACGGCAACATAACGGTAATGTCGCGGAAACACGGCGAGTCTAAGCTATGACTCGTTCGTTAGTAATCAACACCGCATCTCGCGCGGTGCCGATACGAAGGGAGTTCCGTATGGCCGAACTTACTGACCGCTTCGGGACCATGGTGTTCTCTGAGGAAGTCATGAAGGACTACCTCCCCAAGGACATTTGGAAGCGCCTTGCTGCAACCCTCGAGGGCGGTGAGCCGCTCGACCTGGATGTGGCCAACGCCGTCGCCCATGCCATGAAGGTCTGGGCCATCTCCAAGGGCGCGACGCACTACGCGCACTGGTTCCAGCCGCTTTCGGGCATTACTTCCGAGAAGCACGACAGCTTCCTGGAGCCCAACCACGACGGCACCGCCATTACCAAGTTTACGGGCAAGAACCTCATCCAGGGCGAGCCCGATGCCTCGAGCTTCCCCAACGGCGGCCTGCGTGCTACCTTCGAGGCCCGTGGCTACACCG